>JAHEEB010000021.1 GCA_024640925.1 Bacteroidota bacterium
AAAAGTTACAATTATTATATATACTTTAAAAAGTTAAAATGGAATAATTCCATTATACCATTGTAAATACTGATAATCTGACCCATACATGATTTTTATCATGTTCTTTGTGTAACGGGTAGAATATTGTGAATAAAGGGGATTGAGGGTATTCAACTTCTATATCTATTGATAGATCAATAGAACAGGTTCTTTAATTGTTTGGACCACATCGATGTATCTTATGAACATTGAAGATAGCTTCAGAAGTATTATTTCCAGGTTTGTACAATCATTCCTTTTGCCAGGCTATCAGCTACCTCTGCCCCTTTTAACAACTTCACAATTTCAAGGGAAAAATTAATCGCCGCTCCTGGTCCACGACCAGTTATAATATTGCCTGATTTTAAAACCAAATCGTATTTAACTTTTGCTCCCGTAAGATTTTGTTCATATCCTGGGTAGCAAACGGCTTCTTTATCTTTTAAAATACCTAAAGCTCCTAGTACCATAGGAGAAGCACAAATAGCAGCAATGGGTTGGTTCGCTTCAGCTTTTTCCTTTAATATTTCACCAAGTCCTTTATGATCTTTGAGGTTTTTTGATCCGGGCATTCCTCCGGGTAGAATTACTATTGCGGCCTCATTGTAATTAACATCCTCAAAAACTATATCAGTTACCACTTTAATTCCATGAGCGCCTGTAACCTGCAAATTTCCGGTAACAGAAACCATTTCTGTAAGTATATTGGCACGCCTTAATACATCAACAATTGTCAGTGCTTCGATTTCTTCAAAGCCTTCAGCAAAATGTAAAAATGCTTTTTTCATGATAGTAAGTTTTAGTCGGTTCTTCGAATATAAGTAAGATAAACATGTTCAAATTCATAACCTTACAATAAAGATAGATCAGAATAGGTTAAAAACCACCTAGTCCTGAATAATCTTTTCAATTATTTGGAGAGAGATATCACTTTCATATCCGCGCTGAATGGCAAAAGCATATAGTTTCTTCTTTCTTTCAAATTCATTTTTTGCTTTCAGTGTTTTGTTTTTTTTTAGAATTTCTTTTTTAACTGTTTCAACATAATCTGGTTCCGAAACTATTTCTATTGCCAGATCAATGTAATCAACAGGTATTCCTTTTTGTTTCAAGAGGTATCGCACTTTGCCCTTGCCCCATTTCCCAAATTTTATTTTATCATTTGCAAAGGATTGGGCAAACCTTTGTTCATTAATAAAACCCTCTTCTTCCAAGGTTCCGATTATTTCTTCCATATCCCCTTCAAAATGCCATTGGAGCAACTTCATAGAAATGTCTTTTTTGCATTTTTCCGCTTTGCTGCAGAGATTACGCAACCTGTCAAGAATTAATTTTTCTTCTTCTTTCTGATTCATTGACGACTAAAAATTAAGATTCGATCCTTTTCGTTTAAATCTTTAATAAGCAAGTATTTGCTAAGTCCTGACTTTCTAAATACTTCTGATGTATCTGATGCTAGTGCCTCGTTAATTTCTACTGCTATAAATCCTTTGGCAGAAAGTTTATAGGAAGCATACCTGGCTATGGCTTCATAATAAACCAGGGGAGAAGAATCGGGGACAAACAAGGCGATTGAGGGCTCAAAATCTTTTACATTTTCGTGCATAAGAGATTTCTCCGATTCCCTTACATATGGAGGGTTGCTTACTATCAGATCATAGGTTTGATTATTTGTATTTGGATTCAAGATATCTTCCTCAAAAAAATCAACCTCAACCTGGTTCAATCGGGCGTTTCTTCTTGCCAAATCAAGTGCTTGCATAGAGATATCCAAAGCAAAAACTTTCTTTTCGGGCAAGTTTTTCTTTAATGTAATAGCTATACATCCGCTGCCTGTTCCAATATCCAGAATGGATTTGATTTGATTAATCCTGGGGTGTTTTATTATTTCGTGCACAATCAATTCGGTTTCCTGCCGCGGAATGAGAACATTTCTGTTAACTTCAAAAACCAAATCGTAAAAATGTGCTGTTCCCAGTATATATTGAACTGGTTCATTTGTTTTTAATCTCTCAAGTATTTCTATTACCTTGCTCTGTTGCTCTTGAGCAAGTGCAGATTTCATCAGTTCAACCTGGTTGTTCGACCAGATTCCTGTAACATGCTCAAATACAAGCCTTGTTATGGAATCGATATCGCTTAGCGGATAGATTTCTTTTAGTGAATTCCTAAAAAGAGATCTCATTTCTATATATGTGTTCAATCGCATTCTTTAAAAAATGTGAAATTCATTTGAACTCTATTTGAATGTTCTCAATAAGAGTTAATAAATTTAGACCATAATCTTATTGTTCAATGATACAAAACTATAAAAAATATATGCAGCGATGCATTGATCTCGCCCAAAATGGAAGAGGGAAAGTTGCCCCAAACCCTATGGTTGGCTCATTGGTTTTGTACAAGGATCAGATTCTTGGTGAAGGTTACCATAAATATTTTGGCGGTGCTCATGCCGAAGTCAATGCAATTAATTCGGTTATACAGCAGGAACTTTTACCTCAAAGCACATTGTATGTGAGCCTGGAACCATGTTCACATAAAGGAAAAACACCTCCATGTTCCGATTTGATTATCGAAAAGAACATAAAAAAAGTTATTGTTGGTACTGTAGACCCAAATTCGCTTGTTGCAGGCAAAGGGATTGAGAAACTCAGGAATGCTGGCATTGATGTAGTTGAAAATATATTGGAAGAAGAATGTTTGGAACTAAACAAACGTTTTTTTACATACCATAAACTTAAAAGACCATATATAATTCTTAAATGGGCGGAATCGGAAGATGGCTTTATTGATATAAAAAGAAATCAGGATACTCCTATTGGTCCAAACTGGATTTCTAATCCAGTTTCCAGAATGCTTGTACACAAGTGGCGTTCGGAAGAACAAAGTATAATGGTTGGAACAAATACTATACTCAAAGATAACCCAGGATTGGATACTCGCTTATGGTCCGGGAAATCGCCTCTTCGGATTGTTTTGGACAGATTTGGCAGATTGCCAATGGATAGAAAGGTATTCGACAATAAAGTGCCAACGCTTGTGTTTTCTGAGGTTGCTCATGAAAACAGTAAAAACCTGGAATATGTAGTAGTTGATTTTAACCAGACTTTGCTCAGCCAGGTAATGATTGAACTATTCCAAAGAGAAATCCAGTCGGTAATTATTGAAGGAGGACAAAAATTAATTCAATCATTTATAGAGCAAAATCTTTGGGACGAAGCAAGAGTATTTAAAGGAGAAAAAATTTTTCAGAGTGGGGTGGAGGCTCCGAAAATCGATTGTGCGAATTATACTGCCAGCAAAATATTAAACGATTCCATTTATGTTTATGTCAATAAACAATTGTAATAAATTAACAAATGCTTCTGGCAATGTTTTTGTAGTTTTGCTGTTATAGATGTATAGCCAGAAAAGTAGAGGTGAATACCCGTAATTTAATAACAATATTGATTTTTGTCGGATCAAGTTTGTCCGTTTTATCGCAAAATGCAAAATTATTTGTGAAATCCGGAGAACAATTTCTCAATAACGGAATGTATAAAGCCGCCATTGAAGAATTTGACAAAGCACTATCTGTTGATTCTACCGAAGCAAGAGCGATATATCTGAAAGCTACATCTTTTCTGATGCTCAAAGATACCCTTACAGCAGCCTATTATTATAAAAAATCGGCGAAGGCTGGAAGTGACCCCGATGAATGCTATTTAAAAGCGGCCACTTTTTATTATGATAAGGGCATGATCAAACAAGCGAATGAATGTATCAATGAAGGATTAAAAGTCCGCCCGAAAAACTTCGATTTTTTACTATTCAAATCAAAAATCTCATACGAAAGAGGAGAATATAACAATGCCTTTTTATTTGCTTTGGAAGCACTTAAGATTAAGGATATGGCTATAGGGTATTATTATAGTGGAATAAGTGCATATAAGCTTGGAAAAATAGAACAGGCAGAAAAGGACTTTGAAAAAGCAATTGGACGCGATGGCAAATTTGCTGATTCGTATCTTGAGCTGGCAAAATTGCAGATTGAACAAAAGAAATTTGATTATGCTATTGACAACTGCAGCATGGTATTGTTATTAATCAATCCTGAAAATACCGATGCTCTTTTCATACGCAGTCGTGCTTACCGCGCACAGAACTTGCCCGAACAAGCCCTTTCCGATGTATCCAAAGCCATATCGATTAATAAAAATAACTGGCAGCTTTATATGTGTCGTGCACAATACAATATTGACTATGCACATTATAGCGATGCCATAAATGATTATACTCTTGCCCTTAACCTGAACGATACATTAACAACAGCTTACAAAAACAGGGCCTATGCCAATGAACAAGTTGGTAATTTAGCCGATGCCCGAAAAGATTACCAGAAACTTTTAGTTTTTCTTGAAAAGAAAAAAACCACAGAAGTCCAAAAACAATTTGTGCAACAAAAAATTTTCGATTTAGGAAAAGAAGCGAATAAACCTTCCATAGAAATCAGTCAGCCACAATTGACGGAAAACCAGAGTTTAAAAATAATCGAGGGGAACGATTCAATTAGTATAGAAGGTATTGTTAAGGATGAATCGGGATTAAAAGCATTTAAAATAAACAATATCCAAATTCAAACAACAAAATCGGAAGATGGGATGAATCGATTTAAGGCGAAATTTCCTGTGAAAAATATCAGCATGATTACGCTTTCTGCAACCGATGTATATGATAATATTCAAACAGCTTCTTACGCAATTGCAAGAATAGAAATTCAGCCTCCCGTAATTACCTTGACAAATCCGGCTGCAGGTCCTGATTATACAATACAATTAGAAACGGGCGATAAAAAAATTTATCTCGAAGGCCAGATACTAGATAAAAGTCTTATAAAAGAAATAAAAGTTGATGAAGTTAATGCCAGTTATATAACAGACAACTACAATCCAAGGTTTATAGCAACCCTTGATTTGCTTAACCGCCGCGATATTACAATTTCTGCAACAGATATTTTTGGGAACAAAACCGTTCAGAGTTTCAAATTGGCTCCCAACGGGCAGCTTTTGTCACAAAACAATCCAATGGGAAAAACATGGGCAATAATTATTGAAAATACAGAATATAAAGATTTTCAAACCCTGGTTAGCCCTGTAAGTGATATGGCTTCCCTTGAAGAAGCACTTGGAAAGTATAAAATCAGTAAAATACTTCATAAGAAAAATATGACCAAGCGAGAGATGGAAAAATTTTTTTCCATTGATCTGCGCGATTTGATTGTAAGCAATAATGTTAACTCCCTATTTATTTGGTATGCCGGACATGGTAAAAATGAAAACAATACAGGATACTGGATTCCTGTGGACGCAAAAATAAATGATGAATACAGTTATTATAATATCAATGCTTTAAAAGCTTCGTTTTACAGTTATACTTCTCTAACACATATTCTTGTTGTGAGCGATGCCTGTCAGGCTGGCGAAAACTTTTCTGTTGCTATGCGGGGTGATAACAGCCTGGCAAGTTGCAGCGATGCTGCATTGATGAGTCAAAAATCTGCAATGGTGCTAACCTCGTCGTACAAAGAGCCAGCAATGGATAATTCGCTGTTTACCCAGACATTCATTCAGGCCCTTAAGAACAATCCGGCCGATTGTATTCCCATAGATGCCATTGCTGAGCAAGTAAGTCTTGTAATGTATAAAAACACCTCACAAAAGCCTGTATTCGGACGTATTTCAGGTCTTGAAGACAAGAATGGAACATTCTTTTTTATTGGCAGGTAAAAGGATTTGCCCGATACACCTGACGACAGATATTTTTTTCGGATTTTTTCTATAGATTTCTTTCCTGCAGGTTGTAAACAATCAATCCAACTATAAATTTTGGTCCTGCAAGTTGTAAATGACAAATCCAACTATGAATTTCGTTCCTGCAGGTTGTAAATGACCATTCCATTCAAAAATTTTGTTCCTGCAAGTTGTAAATGACAAATTCAACGATAGATTTCGTTCCCAACACGATGTAAATAACCAGTTCATTGAAAAGTTTTTCATTTTACATCTTGCAGGGAACAAATCAAACTATGGATTTTGGTCCTTACACGATGTAAACAGCAAATCAAACTATAGATTTGCTCCATGCAGCTTGCAGGAAACCAATTCAACGAATGAATTTTGCTCTTTCCGACATGTAAATGACCAATCCATTATTCGTTTATCTACTTTACAACTTGCAGGGACCAAAATCAACATTTGATTTTATATTTTAACGGATGGGAATGACTAATCGGCAAAAGAAATTTTTGTTTTAAATGTTGCCAGGAAACAAAATTAAAAGAGAAACATGACTTTGCAGAAATAATTCTTTTCAATTCATTTTATGTCACTAATTCTTTACGCCAAGAAAGACAACTGATTTTTGTTTTTTATAAGGTATTGGAATTTGGATTAAATAAATTTTCTGATTATCATCGAATTTATCCCTTCAGGTACCAAAACAGCCTTTACCCCTAATTCTGAAACATCAGCAATATTTCGCATTTCATCATCAAAAAAAATCATATCCTTATAGGCAATTCCGGTTTTTCCAGACAATTCTTTAAAATGAGTGATTTTTGATCCCGGATAGATTTCTCTGCAGATAAAAAATTCATCTATTTCAAACAAAGTGAGAAGCGCTTGTGCCCAGGACGGCTCGTGAGTGCGGGAAGCAATTGCAAGTTTATAACCCTTATCCTTCAATCCTTTCAGAATATCTTTAACCTCGGGGAACAAAACAATATTGTTACCTACTGAATCAACAACATGTGAATTTACTTTATTGTAGGGTGGAAAGGTGTGATCACACCATGTCCCAGCTGCATCCCAGAGTGTAAAATCCAGGTCAAAGACAATTAGTTTCATGAAACTATTCCTGGATTATATTGCTTTTGAAAAGACACCTTTTTTGATAAACAATCGGGTTGTCCTGGCAATTCCTTCTGCATCTATGCCTAACTCGTGACAGAGTTCTTTTTGGGTTCCATGCTCTATAAACTTGTCGGGTACACCTAATATTTTTACATGAGAAAGATAATTGTTCAATGACATGAACTCAAGAACAGCGCTTCCAAAACCGCCCATTATATTTCCATCTTCTATAGTAACAACATATTGATATTTCGAGAATATTTTATGAAGGGTTTTTTCATCGAGTGGTTTAATAAACCTCATATCAAAATGGGCTGCAGATATGTTTTCTTTTTCAAGAATATCAACAGCTTCAGCGGCATAATTTCCAATATGCCCAATAGACAAGATTGCTACATCATCACCTTCAGAAAGTTGTTTTGAAGTGCCTGGAACAATTTCTTCAAATGGCAACTTCCAGTTTTCCAATACACCTCTTCCTCTGGGGTATCGGATAGAGAAAGGCCCATACTTACAAAGTTGTCCGGTGTACATCAAATTTCTAAGATCAAGCTCATTCATAGGAGCAGCAACAACCATATTTGGAATAGACCTCATAAACGCTATATCAAATACTCCGTGATGAGTAGGCCCATCGGCTCCGACCAATCCACCCCTGTCGAAACAGAAGATTACGTTCAAATTCTGAAGTGCTACATCATGTATTATTTGATCGTAGGCTCTTTGAGCGAATGATGAATAAATATTACAAAAAGGAATCATTCCCTGAGATGCCAGACCAGCAGAAAATGTCACTGCATGTTGTTCTGCAATACCCACATCAAAAGTGCGATCAGGCATTTCATCCATCATAATTTTCAGTGAACAGCCTGTTGGCATAGCAGGAGTGATACCTACAATCTTATCATTCAGTCTTGCAAGTTCAAGAAGAGTTTTGCCAAAGACATCCTGATAAAGATCCGGTTGGGGTTTATCTGTTTTCATTACCAGAATTTCTCCTGTGTCTTTATCGAATTTTCCCGGGGCATGAAATTTAGTCTGTTCTTTTTCTGCCTGAAGAAATCCTTTCCCTTTGGTAGTAAGTACGTGCAACAATTTTGGACCGGGTATGCTCTTCAAATCTTCCAGAAGCATGGCTATGTGAACAACATCATGTCCATCAATTGGGCCAAAATACCTGAAATTTAAAGATTCGAACAAATTACTCTGACGAAGAAAAACTGATTTTAAACCATTCTCTAGTTTCTGGGCATAATCTCTGGCGTGAGGGGCAATTTTATTGATTTTCCCAAACAGGTTCCAGATATCATTTTTAAACTTGTTGTATGTTTTTGAGGTAGTAATGTCAACCAGGTATTCTTTAAGAGCACCAACATTTTCATCAATGGCAATGTTATTGTCGTTTAGAATTACCAGTAAATTAGCTTTGGACGATCCTGCATTGTTTAGTCCCTCAAATGCTAACCCCCCTGTTAATGAACCATCGCCGATTACAGCTACAACATTCCTGTTTATTCCTTGGTACATATCGGCTGTAGCAATACCTAAAGCGGCTGATATAGATGTAGAAGCATGTCCTACTCCAAAGGAATCGTACTCGCTTTCGCTCATATTCGGAAATCCGCTAATTCCCTTGAATTTTCGGTTAGTATGAAAGATATCCCGCCGTCCGGTAAGTATTTTATGACCATAAGCCTGATGACCTACATCCCAGATTATCTTATCGAAAGGAGTGTTATAAACATAATGCATGGCAACTGTAAGTTCAACAACACCAAGACTGGCACCAAAATGCCCGGGGTTGTTCGAGACAATTTCTATTATGAAGTTTCGAAGCTCTTTGCTAACTTCAACCAGCTCTTCAATCGCAAGCTTTTTTAAATCATCCGGCGAATTAATCTGGTTTAATATCCTATAGTCTGAAGCCATACTATTTTTGAGAAGCTAAAACTAGGCAAAGTTAATAATTATTATCAAGATAGTTTGAGGTCAACATTCTCTTGTTGTATTTTCGTTTTTTATAAGAAACGTATTTTATCATTTTTATTTTATCCTTAGAACTATTTTAAAATTCTTTAACGATATGAAAAATAAAAAGTTCATTTCAATGTATGGCTTTTTTATCCTGTTATTTGTAACCTCGTGTGTTGCCCCAAAAGCATATCGCGAAGCTGTTGAAGCAAAAGATAATTGCGCCAGGGAACGTGACGAAGTTATGAAACAGAATGAGCAATTGACTGTTGAAAATACCGAACTTAAGTCGAAGCTTGAAACATCGGAGCAGGAAATAAAACGCATGCAAGACTCCTATGCCAATGATGCACAAGAATTAAAGCGTGTTCAATCAGAAATGCAATCACTTACCAAGCGATATAAGGATCTTCAATCGGCCAACCAGGCGCTTGTTGATGGGAGTGATGCCAAAGCCAAAGAATTATTACTGCAACTTCAAACAACTCAAAAAGATTTATATTCAAGAGAAGATCAGTTAAATGCACTTTCAGCAAAGCTGGATAAAGAACGAACGGAATTAGACAAGACTTCCAGGGAACTTGAAGCACGAAACAAAAGACTTTCGGAGCTTGAGAAGATGATTGCCGAAAAGGACGAGGCTGTAAATTCCCTAAGAAAAAAAGTTAGCGATGCATTGATGGGTTTTGAGGGGCAGGGTCTCACGATAACAAAGAAGAACGGGAAAGTGTATGTTTCACTTGAAGAAAAACTTCTTTTTAAGAGTGGCAGTACAGATGTTGACCCGAAGGGTGTTTCCGCTTTAAATAAACTGGCAACAGTACTCGAACAAAATCCGGATATCAATATAACCATTGAAGGACATACCGATGATGTACCAATTATTCCCGGATCGCAATTTAAAGACAACTGGGATTTAAGTGTTCAGAGAGCTACTTCTATTATACGTATTTTGCTGAGTAATTCTTCAATTAATCCAAAACGCCTGACAGCAAGTGGCCGAGGGGAGTTTCTACCAATTGATACCCACAAAACTCCAGAAGGAAGACAAAAGAACAGGCGTACAGAGATAATTCTCACACCTAATCTCGATGAAATATTTGATATATTGGATGAAAAATAGTCTTACATAGAAATATAGACCAGACAGGTTTTTAAAAGCTTGGTCTGGTCTAAAAGTTTTATATTATTCCATTGACCTGGTAGACCCTGATCCAACGGAACTTGCATTGACAAGTGGTTTTCCTCTGTAGTATACATCTCCGCTACCGGCAATGTTCGTCTTCAGGTTATCTGTAACATTTACTTTTGCTGAACCCGAACCTGCAATATCAACATCTACATTTTTTGATTCAAATGCTTCAGATGAAACCTTTCCGGAACCTGCAATATTGATCTTTAGCGATTCTTCGTTTTTGCCGGAAATACTAATATCTCCTGAACCGGAAATGGAAGTCCCTGTGTTTGTTGCTTCCAGATTATTAATTTTTATATTTCCACTACCACTAACATTGAATTCTATTTCCTGAGATTTCAGGGTTCCCTGTGCAATAATATCACCCGAACCTAATACATCAAGTCTTTTAACTTCGGGCATGGTAACATATACCTTAATGGTACCTAATGAAACATTATTTGATTTTGTTTTGATTATCAGGGTTTCTCCTCTAAGTTCAGCAACAACTTTTTTCACATCCACATCGTTACCTTCAATTCGGACTGAATATGCTGATCCTTGTTCGACGTATAAAGTCCCGGAAATGTTGAACCCTATTGAATTAAACCCGGTAAGAGTGCTTAAATCCTGAATTTCTGCAGATATTCTTTCTCCAGAACTATGTATTGGAATACATTGAAGCATTAGAAAACAAAAAACTATTGTCAACCCTGATTTTCCTGCTTTAATTACTTTTTTCATATATTTATTTTTAATAAATTTAATATAGAGACGATAAAAAAGGGAAGATGCTGCATCATTCTTTAAAATTGGCCTGAAAAACTTTCGCAAACGTTTGCATCCTGCTATTCTCAATCATCTCATTTCACTTTACATTCTCAAAAACCGGCTGTTTTTTCATTTTATTTAGAAATTTTCAAGATTTCAGCAAATAAAAATTCTGTATAAAGGTGGAAAATGAGTTCCAATTGCCTTGATAATATTTAAAACCATGAAAAAAACAGGAAGAAATAAAAATTTCCGCAAACGTTTGAAATGCCGGGTCTGGATTAAATTAAAGCATAATAGGAGGAAAGGCATTCTTTTAAAATTTTATTAATTGCATTTAACCATTTACTTTTCCGCTGATGTACTGAACAATTGAAAACTAAACTATATCTCAAAAAATACAATGATTAAAAAACCCCGATTATCTTTCTGGCAAATATGGAACCTGAGCTTTGGGTTTCTGGGAGTTCAGATTGGTTATTCTCTTCAAAACGGAAACACCAGCCGCATTTTATCTGCTCTTGGTGCAAATGTTGAACATTTGAGTTATTTCTGGCTAGCTGCACCTCTTACCGGATTACTGGTTCAACCAGTTATCGGTTTGATGAGCGACAAAACATGGACACGTTTTGGACGAAGGATTCCTTTTATTCTTATTGGTGCTATTATTTCAGCTTTAGCCATGTTTTTTATGCCTAATTCTGAGTTTTTTGCCTATTTGTTACCACCTCTGTTCTTTGGAGCCATGATGTTAATTTTTATGGATACCTCCTTTAATATCACTATGCAACCATTCAGGGCGCTTGTTGGTGACATGGTTTCGGAGGAACAAAGAAATCAGGGATATTCCGTTCAGAGTTTTTTAATTAATTCTGGTGCCGTAATAGGTTCTCTTCTGCCTTGGGCTTTAACCTGGGGTGGCGTTTCAAATGTCCCTGCAGAAGGAGAAAAAGTTGCTCCAACAGTTATTTGGGCTTTTTATTTTGGAGGTGGCGCTTTATTGCTTTCGGTAATAATTACTGCACTTACAACAAAAGAATACCCACCAGAAGAGTTTAGGAAATATAACAATATTGAAGAGGGAGAAAAAGTAAAAACCCCGTTTAAACAACTTCTGAAAGACATTCCTAATACGATGATTCGCCTTGGATTAGTTCAATTCTTTTCATGGTTTTCCCTTTTTATTATGTGGGTATACACAACATCGGGTATTTCTCAGCACATATGGAATACTGAGCCGACAGATTCTATTTCTCAGAATTTTAATGCTGCAGGAAACTGGACGGGAGTGATATTTGCCGCTTACAGTCTCTTTGCTGCATTGTTTTCCATAGTTATGGCAAGGATAGCGACCAAATTTGGCCGCAAACCCACGTATATGTCTGCTCTAATTATCGGAGGATTGGGATTATTATCCATGATATTTATACATAACCAGTATTTATTACTAGTATCGATGGTTGGTGTTGGCATAGCCTGGGCAGCAATATTAGCTATGCCATATGCTATTCTTTCTGCATCATTACCTGCCGATAAAATGGGCGTTTACATGGGGCTTTTTAATGCAACCATAACTATTCCACAAATTGCAGCGGGATTACTAGGAGGTATAATTCTAACCACGCTCGGAGGAAAAGCAATATTAATGCTTGGTGTTGCCGGAATATCAATGATAATTGCTGGTTTCGCAGTATTGTCAGTTAAAGAACATATTCAAACCAAAGAATAATTAATTCATATGAAGGAAAAAATAAAAGCCTTCCTGTTCGATTTAGATGGAGTAATTGTCGATACAGCCAAATATCATTACCTGGCATGGAAAAGACTTGCAGCGGAGTTGGGTTTTGACTTTTCAGAGGAACATAACGAACGGTTGAAAGGGGTGAGTCGAATGAGGTCACTTGAGATACTTCTTGAGGTCGGCAACATAAAACTTCCTCATGATGAAATGGAAAGGCTGGCTGCAAAAAAGAACGATTGGTATGTAGAATACATTAAACAGCTGCGTCCCGATGAAATACTTCCCGGGGTGCAAAGGTTTTTGGATGAAACACGATCAAGAAATATAAAGACGGCTATTGGATCTGCCAGCAAAAATACTCCGCTCATCCTCGAAAGACTTAACATTTCCGGCTATTTTGATGCTATAATCGATGGAACAAAAGTTTCAAAGGCAAAACCTGATCCTGAAGTGTTTCTGAAAGGCGCCGAAGAATTGGGAATTAAACCCGAAGAGTGCATTGTTTTTGAAGATGCCCAGGCAGGAATAGAAGCTGCAAAAAACGGAAATATGTATTGTGTGGCAGTGGGCAGTCCCGAAAATCTTACGGGTGCCGATTATTTAATCCCTGGTTTTAAAACAATGACTGTCGATACAATACTTCATAATGTGACTAAAGCAATTCTTTAAGTATGAAAAAATATCTTAAATCTGATCCCTGGTTGATAATTGAAGATTCTTTCAGCACAGAATACCATCAATCGTCGGAAAGTATCTTCAGTATTGGGAATGGACAGGTTGGCCAGCGTGCAAATTTCGAAGAAACATATAGTGGTAAGACTTTGCAGGGAACATATGTTGCCGGAGTATATTATCCGGATAAAACAAAAGTTGGCTGGTGGAAAAACGGATATCCGGAATATTTTGCAAAAGTGTTGAATGCACCAAACTTTACAGGCATCAAAATAAATATTGAAGGAGAAACTCTCGATTTAGCCAACTGTAAGGTAATATCCTTTCGCCGGGTTCTTAATATGAAGGAAGGAACACTTCAGCGTGAGTTTGTTGCCAAATTGCCATCGGGAAGAAAGGTACAGGTTGATACACTTAGGTTTCTCAGCATGTCTGATACCGAATCGGGTGTTATCCGATATAGTATCTCTCTTCCTGATTCTGAAGCAGAAGTGGAATTCTCTCCCTACCTCGATGGAAATGTTGTAAATGAAGATGCCAACTGGGATGAAGTATTCTGGACACAGATAGCACATGAGATTAATGAGAATGAGGGTTTTTTAATATCACGTACAAAAAAGACCGAATTTGAGGTTGCTATGGGAATGCATATCAACGCATTGGTTGGTAGCAATGAAATAACGGCAAAACCTGTTAACTACTCAAAAACAGGATATGTTGAAGCGACATACAACCTACAGTTAAAAAAAGAAGAAAAACTCCATATTTATAAATATATCTCAGTCCTTTTTTCGTTGAATCATAAGAAAGAAGATATACTTACCAATTCAAAGAAAGTAGTAAGAAGAGCTGTTGAAAAGGGATACAAACAGATGCTATCGGAGCATGTTGCATGCTGGGCAAAAATATGGGAACACAGCGATATTATTATTGAAGGTGATGATGAGGCTCAACAGGGAATCCGATTCAATATATTCCATCTGAACCAGACTTACACTGGCAAAGATGAACGATTAAATATCGGGCCTAAAGGATTTACCGGTGAAAAATATGGTGGAGCTTCCTATTGGGATACAGAAGCATACTGCCTGCCCTTTTTCCTTTGTACTGCACCCCCG
>JAHEEB010000331.1 GCA_024640925.1 Bacteroidota bacterium
TGTTTATTACAAATCGTTGAATATCTAGTTTTATTTGTTCTTCATTGTCATCGAATCCAAGCCTTTCAGTAAGTTTTCCTAATTCTTCCTGCTGATTTACATGATAATTTGTTCCGGAATATGAATTTACCCATAATATTTTGGTTTCATAAAACAGCCTTTTGTTCCTTTCGTCTTTATTTATCCAATCGAAAAGAACCTTTGTTTGTTCCTGATCTAACTCTCCTGAAAGAAAACGATATATAAACTCCTGATGCATTTTTTATTATACCTCTTAAATAATTATCTGATATAATAAAAACACTTAAAGGAAACTTTACCACCAGTCATGGAGGAAAGAAAAATTCAGTTCCTGATAAAGAAAACTCTTATCTTTTTACATAGCAATGAATTACAAACGAATTTATTTTTTGTGTTTTTTACAATCACAAAGGAATATTCTAAAAAATGGTTTTTTTTACAAATAATTGTAAATACAATAACGTATTTTCTTTAATGCTTCGGCAATATGATTTTCAACAGTGTTTACTGAAATATTTAATTTTTCAGCAATCTCGCGGTATTTTAATCCCTCATTCCGACTTAACTCAAAAACCTCACGGCATTTTGGTGAGAGTGCCGCTATAGCATTTTGAAGAGCTGTATGTAGCTCATCATGAACCAATTTTTCAAAAGTATCGTTGTTTAAAGTATAAAAATTCAGTTCCAATTCAGATTGTATGCTCTTTTGTGAATCCTGATATTTTTTCTGGATAACAATTTGTCTTAAATAATTGAGCGCTTTGTTTCGGATAATTGTATAAAGTAAAGCGGTTAAATTGGAATCGGACCTGATAGTAGTTCGTATTTCCCATAATTTCACAAATGTATCCTGAACAATTTCTTTTGCTGCCTCCTTATCAATAATAAATTCAACAGCATAATGATATAGCTTCTGGTAGTTGTCGTTAAAAATTTTTCTAAAAACCACATGGTCACCCTTGATTAATCCTAAGACTTGAGTATCATGTAGTTTTTTCATAAAAAAATTGTATACAAATATCTAAAACACAAAAATGCTAAAAATTATCTTCTTTAGTACTTGTAAGAAAAATTTCCGGTCAATGGTATCAAAATCAAGAATTGTTACATAATTCCCATAATTAATTATGAATGTAAATTATACTTTATTTCGAAAGACATTCAAACAAAACCGAAATTTCTTATGAAAAATTCCGAAAATAATCAAATCTACACAACTATTTCTTTTTAGATAGAAATAATAAAATCTCGATTGCTTAATCCGGAAAAACCATTTTTACTTTATTTCAGATTCTTTTCCTGATT
The DNA here is from genome assembly GCA_024640925.1 of Bacteroidota bacterium. Taxonomy (GTDB): domain Bacteria; phylum Bacteroidota; class Bacteroidia; order Bacteroidales; family UBA10428; genus UBA10428. The sequence continues at coordinate 1,327 of JAHEEB010000331.1, forward strand.
TAAAGCTTACTTCACTTTTGCCCAGATCTTTTGATGTAGCCAAAGCAATGCCCCTGTTCCCTAATTTATCGACAGCATTGTAAAAATGATATACAATTCCATCGTACTTAATAACATATGATTTGTGGGCAAACAGGCTGTCATAGTTCTCCGTTGGTTCAATCAGGTGGGGTCCTTTCCATTCTGTCCAATGCACCAGATCGTATGAACAAGCAAACCGGTTAAATGCCTTAGCCTTCTGATCCGGCCAAAAGGCACCAAAATAGAACATCACATAAACATCGTTTATTTTTTGAATTACTGCATCGCCTGAGATTCCTTTATGGTGGTTAATCAATGGTTGACTGCCATAACGCTGCCAATGTACCATATCATCCGACACAGCCATACTTATTCTTTCTGCACCTTTTTTAGGGTTTATACTGTCGCCCCTTGCATTGTAATACATAATAAACGGATGGCCTGTCAGCTTTTTTTTATCTTCAATTATAAAGTTTTTATAGATTGTGCTGTTATCGTACCAGCGGGCATTGGTGTCCGTAGACATAAGAACAGGTTTTTCCAGTCTTTGCCAATTATGCAGAGCAGCCGGATCTTCGCAGGTATATGCTATTCCAACGGACAATAATCCTTTTTCATACCCTTCGGAATTGCCACCGAAATAACTCATCCAGTATTTTCCGTCGAAGGGTTTAATGGAATAGTCACCACCCCAGTCATAATTAATAAGGGAAGGGTATCCGGCTTTCTGGTTCGAGTCCCAATCGGCAGAATCACTAAATTGCATAATTTTACCCTTGATATTCCAATCAAGCAGGTTTTTGCTTTCTGCCAGCCAGGTTTCATACCCACGGCCATCAAAAACAATATAGGACATTACCCACATATTGTCTTTTCTGAAAATAGTAGGACAATCCATTTTATATGAATTGCTGTCAGGAACAAGAACCAGGCCGTACTTATAAGGAGTTTTTACTTCCTCGTAAGTCTTTTTCATTACTTTCTCAGGAACAACTGTTGGCAATTGCTTTTTGTAGGAAGATAGAGTAAAGATTACACTAAGACAAAGGATAAAGCTGAAGCTCAGGTAAAAAAATCGGTTCATAGCTAACAAATTTTTACAACTGGTATATTAAACATAAATCCAATTTTTGCGATTTTATCGGCAACATGTCCTGTGCCAATAGCACAGTGATGTGCAGGCCCCTGCTTTGACCACTGGTTCATAAATTCACGAGCACCAATAGAAAAACGATACCTGCTATTGGTGTTTCCAATTTCAAGAACCGGGCCTGGAACCGATTCGCCTTCGGCCGATAAAAGAAACAAGCCATCTTTTCCCTGGACAACAGAAAGCAAAGTAACCGGACCATGTTTTACAGTCATCTGTATCGAAAGTCCTTTACCCGGTTTTCCATGATAAACAGGAAGGGGAACAAGTTTTACAAATCCTTCGGCTATCTTAAAGTGAGCCGGGCCATCGTGGCCCAGCATAACTATATCATCGTTGAAGTCCATGGCGTAGAATTCCGAAAAAGAGCCTCCGACTCCCAATATATCTAAAATTTTCATAGCCTGTGAGTTTTTAATCTCGCATTCGCCAGCTACCGGCACATTACGACCTGTAAGAAGTGTATTCCCGGCAATTATAGATGTCACAATATTTTCGTACTCATTTCCTCCGTTACCTTCGTAATAATATGCCATAGAACCTAAATTATGAGCCGCTACCAGTTTATCCAGGGCAATTGAGGTTCGGGCAGCACGCTCCAGCTCTTCCGTTTGACATTCTTTTGACACATCAAAAACCCGATTAAATTCTTTCAGTTTATCATTCACCTCGGTGATTGTAACTTTATCACGCAAGCTGCGCAACTCGCACATTTCCAGTAGCTCGATATGTGTACCAAAAACTGCAGACTGCTGAGTCAAGTCAGAATAAACATCAAGCATTCCGCAATAATAGTGCCCTAAAACGCCTAGACGATTGGTGCGCATTGAATGATAGACCTTAGCTGCATCCATCCAGCCTTCAATTTCCTTCCAGGCAAACTCATCGTTCAGATATCCTGTAACTATATCATATTGGATGCCCGAACGATTGAAAACGTTTACAATTTCAGGCAAAGAACAAGCCTGGCAGTGGGCCAACCATTCTCCGGTCATTTTGCCACGATCACCCATGGAATTAAACAATTTATAATCGATAGCAGAAACTGGCTGCAAATTCAGTATGATTACCGGTATCTTTAATTTTTGTGCAACGGGTAGAACTATTGAAGAAAGAGCGTAGGTAGATACAAAAAGGAAAACAATTTCCACATCTTCCGATTTTAGAAGAGCAGCAGCACTTGACGCTTTCTCCATATTATCTACCAAACCGGCATCAATAATAGTTATGCCCGAACTCTCCATTTTGACTTTTATTTCCTTTTGGTATCTTAAAAGTCTCTCGTACAATCCATTGAATTGTACCCAGTAGGTTTCTAGTCCAACTCCGAAAAGTCCTATTTTAATCATTCGAATATCTTTCTATATGTTTAATGTTTTAAAGAAAACTGGTAATTTCCGGATCCTACTTTTACAACAATAAAATTATTTTCTGCCGAAAGAATTTCTATCTCTTTCCTATCTTTCAAAGAAAGATTCCCCTCCTGAATATCCATTAAATTGCTCGAAGGCAGGTATACTTGTGCAGTAGTATTTACCGGAATTGATATATTCATTGTAGTTTCAGAAGCTGAATTTTTCCATTCGCTTCTTATAATTCCGTATGGAGAATGATAGTTTGTTTTTACCTCATCTAAACCTTCCACAAAAGCAGGTTTGATAATAATATCTTTATATGCTACTGAATTGCTATCCTGTCTTATGCCACCAAGTCCCGTGTAGAACCATTCTTCGATATGTCCCAGCATCAAATGGTTATTTGATTTCTCAGGTAGGGCGTCCCATGATTCTGTTAGCGCGGTCGCTCCTTTTTTTATTTGGTAACCATATCCCGGTATATCGTCCCTGTTATTCATCTCATAAATAAGATTTGATTGGCCTCCCTCCGTAAGAGCTTCGATAAGGTAATGGAAACCAATATCACCTGCAGTAACAGCTTTGTTATCAGACAAAATAGAATCTACCAGATTTTTAAGCACCTGGGGTCTGTAAATTTCATTTACTATCCCAAAACACAAAGGTATTGACATGGAAGTCTGACTACCAGATGCATACACTTTGGTATACTGGTTAAAAAGCAGCTTATTGTATGAATCCTTAATCTCGGCAGCTTTTTGACTGAATCTTTTTGCTTCTTCCGGTTTGTTTAGTATTTCAGCCATTTCCGATAAAAGTCTGCAATCATAAGAAAAAATGGCTGTGGCAGTTGAAGCCTTAGGGGACAATTGTGTATACCCTGGTTTATCAGGACCTAAATCATACCAATCGCCTAAACCATAAGACAGTATATTGTTTGTAGCCTTAGTATCTAAATATTCAGCATAACGAACCATAGCCGGCCATGCTTCCTGCATTAAGCTCATATCGCCATACCACTTGTAAACCAGCCAGGGAAGAATAACAATAGCACTTCCCCATTCGGGAGAATCAATAAAATCAGCCAGGTCATCACTAAATGTTACATATTCGGGGACAATGCTGGCAACCAATCCATTTTCACGCTGGCTATCCATCATATCGTGAACAAGTTTGTAATACAGGTGATAAACTTCGTAATTATACTGAATTGAATTACCCATCAGATAGGTTTGTTCTATCCATCCCAGTTTTTCGCGGTGCGGACAATCGGTAACAACACTCTGAAAGTTGCTTTGGATGCCATAATGTATTAATGTATCAATTTCATTAAAAAGGGTATTAGAACACCAAAAGTCACCGGTAGAAGGCGCCGAATTGTATGTGTGCTGCATGGTAATCTCAATAAGCTTTGGTCGAGAACCTTCTGTCGAAAATTCCACTGGTTCGGCCCCAATCACATGAGCATATCGAAAACCATAATAGGTAAACCGCGGTTCCCATGTTTCAATTTTGTCACCTTTCAGAACATATTCAAAATAATAAGGCCTGCCTGTATATTTTTGATTATCAGAAAATCGCTTATAATATAATTCCGAAGGAAATATTCTTATTGTATCGCCCTTTTTACCGTTAACCTTTATTTTAACAATCCCTGAGGCATTCTGGCCAAAATCAATAAGAAACGTATCGGTGCCTTTAGGGGTAATCTTCTTAGGGGAAAATGATTCCATTTTCTTTACCGGATAATCCATTTCCGGTTCAAGAAATCCCTCAGGACTCACCGCTAAAAGGACTCGCTGCCAATTGGAATCATTAAAACCTGGTTTGTTCCAGCCATCCTGTTCAAGATTGGCATTATATGTTTCTCCTCCATAAAGGCTATTATATGTAACCGGTGAA
>JAHEEB010001076.1 GCA_024640925.1 Bacteroidota bacterium
GGCCTTCGAAATTTATGTTCTTCTCGGTTATTGTTAATCTGCAAGCTTTGGGATTTGGATCGGTAATCAAAGCTTTATACAAAGTTCCTTTTCCGTCGGTTAAGTCAAGCGTGTCCGCCTTTTCCATACGAAGAACTCTTATACAATGTTTTGATTCCTGTTCATCGAGTGTGTATTCATTACCTGAAATATCGGGAGTGTAAAAAAGTTGCATGACTAATGATTTGTTCGAAAATTACTAAATATTTTATAAATGGGAGGGATGAAAAAATGATTGATGTAAGTAATACAAGTTATTCTACCATTAAAACCTTTATGCAGCGAATAGAGTAATAACTCAGATTGTTTTTTATGTGGTTTTTTTTTATTAAATTTAATATAATACGACTATATAAATGTTTTTTTTGTCTGATTTTAAATATGATACCTAACTATTAATTCAAGAGATTTAAATATGAAAAAAACAAAAGTACTCTGGATATTAACGGGGGTTTTGGTGGTATTTAACCTGTTTTTTTACTTAACCAAATTGGGAGGTGAGAAGGTGCTGCTTTATATCAGCTATTTTCTGCCCATCCTTTGTGCCCTGATTTCATTTATCTGTTTATTTTTGGCAGTTAAAAAGCTTAAAGATTGGGATCTTACCAAAGTTGCATGGCTGATGTTATTTTTAGGGATATTAATATTTTTCTTTGGCGAGTCAACCTATGCTGCTTTAGATTTGATTTTTGCTGTGGATCTTGATGTTGTTTTTCCCACTGTAGCAGATTATGTTTGGAGTCTGGGGTATATTCCACTTTTCATTGGGTTGGTTTTTATTTTCATCGGATACCGTCGAAGTGGTTTTCCGATGGGTAAAATAATGGTGTATGGTATTCTGTCGCCCATATTATTGATAATTTTGTCAGTGGTAATCATTTATGTGTTAATGCCAATGGTAGGCGATCCCGAAACTACCGGGGTAGTTAAATTCTTTTATTTATTTTATCCGATTGGTGATTTATTTCTGGTTATACCTGCTGCTTTATTAATTTATATTACCAGTTTATTTGGTAAGGGCAGCATTTCAAAACCATGGAAATTATTAGCTTTAGGGTTTATTCTGTTTACAATTTCCGATATATTATACGCTTATCTTGATTGGAATGGGAAATATGGCTCAGGAAATCTGATTGATTTAGGATGGGTAGGAGGATATATGCTAATTGGCTTATCGGGCTTGTATCAGGTGGAATTGTTGGATTCATTTAACTGAGGTGAATGATGAAAAGCTATACAAACCAATATACACAAAAGGTGTATGAAATTATTTCTCCATTGCTTGGTGAAATGATGGCACAAGGCACTATTAAATCCAGAACAGCAGTAATTGGTGTAAATGAAGAAACACTAAAAAAAACCGATTTACCACTTCTGGCAGAAGAAATAAGGAAAGGACTGGTTGTTTTCCTGGGAGGGGAAGTAGCTTCAGTGGTTTCCTCGAAAATAGCCCAATTATAGAAGTCTGATATTTAAATACATTCAACTATGTTTTTAATCTAAATAATAGATATACATGAAAAAGATAATCCTGCAAATAACATGCGCTTTTGCAACAATAGTAATGTCATTAATAACCGTTTATGGTTCAAATCCCACTGCCTCTGAAAACGATAGCACATCCGATTTTGAATTCAGTTTTAATGCCGATTTTGTGAGTCGTTACATATGGCGCGGTCTTCCTTTGAGTTTAAACCCCAATATTCAGCCATATGCATCCATAGGTTATAAGAATTTAACTTTAGGTGCCTGGGGTTCATATGCTATGGCTCAGCCTTATGCAGAGGTGGATCTGTATCTATCCTATGATATAAGTGTATTTACACTAACTTTAAATGATTATTATAACGAAGAAGAGACCGATATGGCTCTAAATGATTACTTCAATTTTTCAACTTCAGATTCTAACCATACTTCTCATTTTCTTGAAGGATCCATTGCATTTAATGGAACGGATGGATTTCCGGTATCTGTTTCACTGAATACTTACTTTTTCAATGATGAGAACTATTCAACATACCTGGAACTTGGGTATGATCGTACTATAGGAGAAAATAACCTGTCTTTCTTCTTAGGAGGTACTTTTGGTGAAGGAATGTATGCCGATAAAGCTG
>JAHEEB010000332.1:0-399 GCA_024640925.1 Bacteroidota bacterium
GGTATTAACCGGAATATCAAATTTATACAGTCGATGTTTTTAATAAAAACTTTCGCCTATTGCCCACATTAAGTTTTTTTTGACGCAATGCGCCCGCGTTGAACTGCAAATAAAGTTATTTGCACCATTACGCGCCTGCGTTTTACTGTAATTAAGTTTATTTACACAATTACGCGAGCGCGTAATACTGCAAAAACTTTTGATGTTGATAATACGCGGGCGCTCAATAACAACAATAAGCTTATGGGGTTGAATGCGGGCGCGTAAATAGCGAAATAACAATAAAAGCGGTAAGACGCGGGCGCGTCATACCGCTTTTATCTTTATTGTTGGCTTTGTGCGGTCTGTAAAACAGTTTTTAAGCCAATTCTTCTTCGTCGTCCTTTGAGTAATCTAAAT
>JAHEEB010000332.1:409-5751 GCA_024640925.1 Bacteroidota bacterium
CGGGTTAATAATAATCGCTTCTCATATTTTTAATGACTTCATCCATAACTACAGTATATTCAACTTGAGAAAAACCGGAAACAAGCCCTAATCCATTCCCAACGTTGGTATAAATAGAAACCGGTTGTACAAAAGGATTATCTTCCGCATTATAATTTCTTCCCATTGAACGAACATACTCATACATATTTTTATCAATCTTTTTAAAGATAAGAACAAATTGTACGGTTGATGCAGTATCAAAATCGTATGGATTAATTGATGTACTTATAGTTAAATTGTTTTCACCATTGTCAAGCAGCCTGTCTGAAAAATAGAATGAAAAACCACTTGCATCTTCGGTGGCATTTCTGTTGTTGTATGAATCGCCATAATCTCGCACTGTTTCTATATATGGTGCATTTGAATATATGGACTTTGTACTTTTACCAGAACAATAATAATAATCATAACCTGGACAATTTTGTATTTGTTTGAGCTCAACAGAATAGTATTCATCGATACCTGGTTGGTTCATGAATTTAATCTCATATTCGAAATCGTAGCTTTGGCTGCAAAATTCACAACCAATATTTTTAACTAATTCCAAATTGGTATCCACAACAATCATTTCAGGTCTGGTTGGTATTAAAAAATCAGCTGTAACGGTATTGATACCAGGAGCTGAAACCCGAAGTGAATAATTGTTCCCGGGTTCGTATGAATAGGTATCCAGGGAAAACCAGTTACTATCGTTGATAGCAAGCGAGCCAATAACCTCATTATTCTTATATAGTTCTGCTGAGGCGGCAGTTAGAGGTGGAAATTCTATCGGATCATTAAGCCCTATGTTTTTGGTTATATAAAACGCCGGAAAGCTATCGGCTACAGCGTAACCAACTATAGTAATTTTATCCTCCGGATCCTTTATTTCAAAGTCTTTTACAACCGATTCACATGAGATAAGGAATAGTGAATATATTATTATTAAAAATGATAATGTTTTCATATAAGTCAATTTTTTAGAATTTCAATGAATATCGGAAATATGGAATAAAAGGGAAAAGTGTTATCTGTTTTAGAACAGTCTCATACTCTTGTTTTGATTCATTCCATGTTTCGCCTTGATATACCATAAATGCATTCCTGCGGTTATAAGCATTATAAACGCCTAAACTCCAGGTACGTTCAGCTCGACGAAGTTGTTTTTTGAAGTTTATTCCAAAGTCAAGTCGATGATAATTGGGCATTCTGTAATTATTTCTTGTTTCAAAATTGCCATTCGTTTGAACACCCTGGTCATAGTAATTATCTGTTTGAAGACCTGAAATGGCCTGCTCAGCCCAATAAGGCGAAAGCCCCAGTTCATCGGGTAATGTAAATGCATTGCCTGTATAATAAACCCATGTTGCACCCAGATTGATTCTTTTTGTTATATCGTAGTTCACGACAATAGCCAGATTATGTCTTCTGTCGTAAGTAAAAGGAAATTCCCTGCCATAAGATATTTCATTAAATTGTCTGTTACTCCATGCAAGAGTATAACTAATCCAACCTCTGAAATTACCAATTCCTTTTTGCACCATGAATTCTGCACCATAGCTTTTCCCTGAGCCCTGTGTTGTCAATTCCTCCAATTCATTAAATCCCATGCTAAAAAAACCAAATCCTTCGCCATATTCTACCAAATGATTCATTTTTTTATAATAGCCTTCCAGTGTAAATTCATATTTATTGTTTAAATTATATGAAATGCCTAAGGCTGCCTGCCAGGCTTTCTGTGGCAAAAGTGTGGCCGTGCTTGGAATCCACAGGTCGGTCGGCAAACCAATAGTAGTATTGGTCAGCAAATTAATATATTGGCTCATCCAGACATAACTACCCTTAAACGAAAGATTATCGCTTGCCAGGTATCTTAAGGAAAACCTTGGCTCCGGGGAAATATATGTTTTTCCTTTTACTGAAAATATGCTTAGATGTCCGCCAATATTGGCCTTAAACGATTTAGAAATATTTATTTCGTCTTCAATGTATGCATAAAACTCATTTCCCAGAATATTCTTTTTACCAACTGTTGTATCGAAGTCCCATTCATTCTCGTTATAATCCTGTGAATAGACTCCTACTCCCGGAGAAAAAGTATGAAGAGTATTATTAACTCCAAATCGAATATAGTTTCTTTCGTTTAGTGGAAAGTCAAAATCATAATTAATACCCAAATCACGAATCCGCGAATAATAGTCCAAATCGGACTTTTCATCTTCTTCTTCCGTTTCCGATTTATAATAATACTCTGAATTCATAAATATATCAAATGTGTAATCGCTGAATGTAGTTGTGAGGTTACTAAATAACCTGTTGCTGAATTGGTGGTTCCATCGGGCTGCAGTAGTTATATTGCCCCATGTAATTCCGGCATTATCCTTTGATTTTGAAACATACCCATCGGAAGAATTACTGTATTTCTCTTTCAGGTAAAATTTATCTTTCCCCAGGTAAACACTAAAATATAATCGGTCTTTATCAGAAATGATATGATTGACTTTGGCATTTAAATCGTAGAAAAAAGCGCCTGCATATGCTCTCTCATTTTCACCAAGCTGACTATTGTTTAGAGCCATTTGAAAAGGAAGCGTAAGTAAATCGTAATAGGTACGCCTCCCTGATAGGATAAATGATGTTTTATCTTTTTTAATAGGCCCTTCAATTGTAATGTTTGATGCTAAAAGTCCAATGGCCCCTTCGCCATGGAATTCCTTCATATTTCCCTCCTTCATACGAATATCCACAACCGACGAAAGCCTTCCTCCATAACGAGCAGGAAAACCTCCTTTTATGAGAGTTACGTTCTTTATTGCATCGGCATTGAAAACAGAGAAAAATCCGAAAAGGTGGTTAACATTATAGACTGGTACACCGTCTAATAGAATCAGGTTTTGGTCGGGCGCTCCTCCCCTTACAAAGAAACCTGCAGAACCTTCAGTTCCACTCTGGACTCCGGGCATGAGTTGAAGTGTTTTTATTATATCTGTTTCTCCAAGCAATACAGGAGCCGATTTTATATCGGCCACTTTCATTTCTATCTGGCTCATTTGAGTACTCTGTACTCTTTGTTGCGGGCTTCTGTCTGTAACAACTACTTCCTCCAGATTTATGCTCAGGTCAATTCCAAAATCAATAACAGTATCTTTTGTAACATCTATATCAAGTATTATGGGAGAACAACCTACATAAGAACAGATAAGCCTGATTTTACCTAAAGGTACTCGCAAAGCATAGTAACCGTAATTATTCGATACAGTACCATTTTTTGAGATTTCATCGTAAATACTTGCCGAAATACAGGTCTCACCTGAACTGGCATCACTAACTTTTCCGCTTATCGTTGCTTTTTGCCCGAGAAAAGGCACAACAATGAGTAAAGAAAAAAACAATAAAAATGATTTCTTCATAAGGTTACTGGTTGATGTTTGTGAAAAAATATATTTTATGACGATCCAAAAGTGTGTTTCGTTACAAAGGGATTAAAATTTCGTGTTCTTTAAGAACTTCCAGATCTTTCGAAAATTAACGGATATATCTTTGAAAAAGTATTTTACTCATATTGATACTCCTATAATCTAAGCTTTTAAATCCAGACTTTCACCAGTTGATAGTCTTCTTCTATTTAGTATAGCTACAACAGAGAGTAGAATAATTACTGCTATTGCAATAAAAACGCCCGTTGGAATTGGTGCAGATTCACCCTGGGCATATGAATGCAATCCGGAGAGATAATAATTGACTCCGAAATAAGTCATTAATACCGAGGAATAGGCAACCAAAGCCAGTATATTAAATAAAACCTCCTTCTTTAATGAGGGTATAAGGCGCATGTGAAGTACAAAGGCATAAACTATTACTGTAATAAGGGCCCAGGTTTCTTTTGGATCCCATCCCCAATACCTTCCCCAGGATACATTTGCCCATACTGCCCCCAAAAAAGTCCCAATGGTCAATAAATACAAACCTATTACCAAAGCTATTTCAATAATTCTTGTAAGGTTTACAATATGAATAGTTGAATGTTGAAAATTCTTTCTGTTCTGAATACTCATCATGAAAAGGTTAATGAAAGCCATAAGTGCGCCAATACCCAAAAAACCATAGCTCGAAGTAATAACAGCAACATGTATTACAAGCCATTTTGATTTTAACACGGGCACCAGGTTTGTAATTTGAGGATCCATCCATGCCATATTTGCAACCAACAAAAATATAGAAGCCATAATAGCGGAAATTGCCGTTGCAACTTTGTTTTTCCTTAGCATGATTAAACCTGCCAATAGAGCAGACCAGCTAATAAATATCATGCTTTCGTATGAATTGGACCATGGTGCATGCCCCGATATATACCAGCGAATTCCTAATCCTATCGAATGTAACAGAAATGTACCTGCAATAGCTCCGGAAAAAATGTATTGAAATATTGCAAGTTTTCGGTTTTCGGAAAAAATAACAATTAACTGTTGAATCAGAAAAAACAATCCAAATATAAGATATAGAAAGGATGTATACTTAAAGATGTTCAATTTGTAATACCAATTTTCAATTTTTACAACATTCGTGTCGGGCAGGTTCTTCCCATATTTATTTTGATATTGTTTAATGGCATCAATAAGTTTATCAGGCGTAGTCCAATCTCCGGTTTTCATAGAATTTCTAACCTCTTCAAGATAATAGATCATCACATTTTCGACAAATACGGAATCGCCAGTATTAATATTACCACGAATATTGACAGGATTGTACCAACGGCCACTGCTATCGGAAGGGTTCGGAAATATTGTAATCATATTTCCCATAAACCAGTGATATAGAATATTCAAACGCTCGTCGAAACGGATTACGGCATTGTCGGTTTTTGACCTGGCAGATGGTTGTTTTCGAGATATATTATAAACAACTTCAGAACTAATAAACTCTCCTTGACCAATATATGTCTCGAACAATGAAATATGTTTTCCTGACAGGTGAAAATATTCGGCAACCTGTGAGCCTGCATAAATAAATTGAACATTTTGCCATTTCTCGGGATATGCCAATATTCCAAGCATTACCTGACATGGGTTTTGTCCATTAACAGAATTCTCATGGCTTACTTTTCTGAATATATCCGATGCAAGTGTGGAGATTGGTTTAGTCCTGCCCTGGTAATCACGAACTAATATACTGCCAAATTTTTCAGCATGGGTTGCCGGTATAACAGGCATAGAATCGGAAGTTTGAGTGTATGAAAGGCTGCAAGTTCCGAAAAATAGAAGAAGAATGGCCAGCTTTTTTCCGGAGACAAGACTACGAAAGTGACTATTCTTATTTACAAG
>JAHEEB010001077.1 GCA_024640925.1 Bacteroidota bacterium
CATTTATTAATTTCTTTTCAAAGGTATTCGTGAGGGCTTCGCCGTTCGTATACGGCGGTTCATTAAACAATGGGGAATAGCGTTGGAACGAATTTATAAGAAGCAACTTTTTGATACCATGTAAGCATGGGTTCGTAGCCAGGCAATTTATCGTGATAGTAGTATTGAGGATAAGAACTCCATGACAAAAACTGTATGCATTAAACTAAACTGGAAAAACAGAAGTCAGGTTTTTTTAGCATATAAATAGTTGTGGCAAAATAACGGGTAAACACAAGGCTAGTTTTAAGGGTACAAATTCACCCTTTAAATAATAATTTATACCTTTGATTGCTGTATATGAGCCGACATGGTTCTTAACCGGCTCATTTATTTTTTCTCTCATTTTATTTATATTCTATGAAACGATTCTTCCTTATTTGCAGTCTTTTAGTTATAGCAACCGGCATTTTTGCTCAATCGAGACATAAGAAAACAGGGTTACAGGAAAACCATAAAACGGAAGCAACCTCTGATTGTTTAACCTCCGATAGTTTGAGTAATGCCGATACTTTAACAAGCAACGAACCGAGCAATATTAAGATGATACTGCCTGAGGATTCTCTTACTCTAAGTGACTTTATGATGAGTATAGAACGGGTAACAGATAATTTGAATGCTATTCGAGACAGTTCAAGGCTAAGTTTTGAAGTGGTTGATATGTCAAGAAGGGTGAATGAAATATCGGAAGACATCAAACTTATTCGTCAAAATGTAAGAGACAGAAATTCTGTCATCAATATTAAAAACCTATACCTTTATCAAAGCTTTGCAGTAAGCTGGGATAAAGAAAACAGCCGGATTAGGACTCGTATTAATGAAATGTATAACCGGATGTATAATGCCCGAATCCAATTGAAAACGGTGTTGTCCGATTCTGTTTTTCGAAAGCTCTATGCCGACAGTAGTCTTCATAGCACTTTTGAGCGTAGACTTTCGCGCCTGGAAAAGAAATGGGCCAGAGCCGATTCATCAACAAAAACCGGTATCGACAGCCTGAATTCGTTAAAATTCAAAATCGCTGACAATTCTGTTAGTCTTTCAAGCATGCTAAATATCATGGATAGAAGGTTAGACAAGTCTGTTCCAAACCTTTTCGGCCCCGAAGTTAATTGTTTGTGGCAAAAGGCTTCGCCCGAAAACCTTGTCAATAGTCAAAATCAAAAGACCCAAAACTTGCTTGGCAGCGAACTGAAAGCTATGGGTTATTATTTTAGTGAAACATCAAGAAAAAGAACCTTTATTATTGTTCTTGGAATAATTCTTTTTACCTGGTTATTTTTTAAACGTAAACTACTGAAATTATTAAGGGAACAAAAAGTAACCTATTCCTATTTACATATTCAATACCTTGATAATCACCCCATCTTATCTCTTTTGGTTTTATTGTTGTGTCTGATGCCATTCTTTGATGCATATGCACCAACATCTTACGTTGCTATTGAATATGTTCTTCTGATAACATCAGCATCGATAATTTTTTTCAGATCAACCAGCCACACTTTCCGGGCTGACTGGTTGACGTTGGTTATATTGTTTTTTACTGACATACTTATTTACTTGTTAATAAAACCAACATTTTCATCAAGAATGTTGTTGTTGGCCATTCATGTTGTCACCATTATATTTATACTGCGGTTCATAAAAAATCTAAATAAGGAAAAGCCCTATTACAAATGGCTGAGAAGGACTTCAACGGTTGGAATAATATCCCTGAGTCTGGCCATTGTTTGCAATATTTTCGGACGGTTTTCACTTTCGGGCATTTTGGGTATTGCCGGTATTTCTGCAGTGGTGCAAGCCATTGTTTTACCTGTTTTTGTCGATACTGTTCTCGAATTTATTTTATTACAACTTCAAGGCAGTCGTATGAGAAAAGGCGTAGACAAACCGTTTGATTGTTCTGTAGTAATTAAAAAAATCAAAAAACCGCTCATAATCATTGCCTTCATCTTATGGATTATTATGCTTGCCTCTAATTTAAATATATATCACAACCTCAGCAAAAATGTAGAAGAATTACTTACAACCACAAGAGCCATAGGTAGTATCTCCTATAGACTAATCAGTGTTTTAATGTTTTTCATTATTATTTGGTCGGCACATATTATG
>JAHEEB010000333.1 GCA_024640925.1 Bacteroidota bacterium
CGTTCGATTAAAATCCGAAAATTTTTTAGCTGGTTGGGTAAAGTGTAAAATAAATTTTTCCCTGCCGAAATGAAAGGGGATTGACAATATTCTTTCGTCTGTATTATTATCATGCAAAGTATCGTTGTTGTTGAAAACTATTGAGCAGGTTGAGATGCTGTCATCATAGACTATTAAATGAATTTCGCCATTCCGATTGAAGTTCTGATCGCTAAGTACATCCTGAAATAGATCATCAGGCTGGTAATGGCAGAACACCCATGCTTTAATAGCTGTTTGTCGTTGACTTACCGTATTTTTAAGAAAGTCTTTTTGATAAACCGGAACAAACATTAATATACTCACTTTATCTAAAAATCTTGTTTTCCCCGAAAGTATTACCGTGTCTAAATCGCGCGAGAGCTCCATAGCTTTTCTCTTAACTGGTTCCGATAACATATCATAACCAAAAGCGTCAAGATTTGTAAAAGGTTCGAGGTGAATTATGGAAGAATAACTGTCTCTTTTGCCTGTTGGCTTTATATTATAGTTAGTATATCCATTTTTCTGAATGCTATGAATGTGTTGCTGTAAAAGGTTGTCAGGTATATAAAAAGAAATACCAATACCTTCAATACCCGGAAAGTTACTTTTATTTGCCTTCGAGCAAAACTCTTTCCATTCAACTTGAGTAACAGTATCGGATGCAGCCAAAATGGCTGATCCACTATTTAAGAGTTGAACATGCGATTGTAACCTGGAATTTAATTTGGTTTTTATCTGTAAACAATTCGATTGAAAAATTCTGTCAGCCTCTTTCTTAAAAACATGTTTTGTGTATAGTGTAACAGCAAATGTTAAAATAAGTCCTGAAAAAAGGAAAACCAAAGCTTTCCGGGCATTTCGATACGTTGTTTTAAGTAAAAAAAAATTATGTTTCATTTTTGTGTTAACCTCAAATACTTCAAAACTTATTCGTCGGGCAAACTAAAATAAAAAGTTGCTCCTTTGTCTGGTTCGCCTTCGGCCCAACAACGTCCGCCATGCCGGGTTATAATTCTGTTTACGTTGGCCAGACCAATACCAATTCCTTCATAATCGTTTTGTTCATGAAGGCGTTGAAATACACCATATAGCTTATTGGCATATTTCATATTGAATCCGACCCCATTATCTTTTATAAAGAAGATGGTTTCATTGGTTTGAGAATAACTGCCGATTTCGATTATAGCTTTGTCTTTTTTATGTGTGTATTTAATGGCATTTGAAATAAGATTTATCCAAACCTGTCCAATAAGTTGAATGTCACCCAGCGTTTTATGAAGTGTATTTATTTTAATCTCAACTACTCTGGTCTCAATGTCTTTGTTAAAGAGTTGAAGTTTCGATTGGACAAGTTCCATTGTATCAAAGTGTCTTTTCTGAAGGTCTGTTCTGCTTAGCTTTGAAAAGGTTAATAAGCCATCGATAAGCTTTTCCATATCATCAACCGATTTTGTTATGTACGAAAAATAGTAAAGCTCTTTCTCAGTAAAAATGGATGATCTTATTTCGAGGAAAAGATTAATAAAACCTTTTATATGCCTTAAAGGTGCACGCAAATCGTGAGATACAGAATATGAAAATGCCTCCATATCTTTGTTGGCTTCTTCAAGCTGTGCCGTGCGCTGAATAACTCTTTTTTCAAGTTCTACATTGAGCAAATGGTTTGCTTCTTCTGCTCTTTTTCGTTCTGTGATATCCAGAATAGTACCAACAATATAAATCAGGGTACCTTTTTCATCATAATTTCCCTGAAATGTTGATTGATAGTAACCAACACTTCCATCGGGACGAAGAAATTTTTGTTCGTAATAACCTGTTTCATGGTTTTCAACGGCCTTGTTTATTAGTTCTTTATCGCGCTCATGATCTTCGGGCCATGGCGATAATTCAAGAATTGAGTTAATTCCGGGAGTAAAATTTTGGGGGTCAAGCTGAAATATCTCGTAAACTTCTTTCGACCATTCGACCTTACCGGTACTTATGTTCCAACTCCAATAACCCAGTTGGGCCAGCTGTTGTGCTTCTTTAAGTTTCTTTTCGCTTTCTATTAAGGCTTCCTCAGTTTTTTTTCGTTTTGTGATATCTTTTATAATACCAACATACCTGTCTGGTTTATCAATTTTAGAAACCACATAACTGTCTTCCTCAATCCAGCAATACTCATTATTTTTCTTCTTTATCCGGTATTGGGCCCAGAAAGGTTTTGTTTCTGTTAATGATTGCTGAAATAACTTATAATTTGATTCTCTATCATCGGGATGCGTCATCTCAACCCATTCGCCGAATCCAACATTTTCAAATTCTTTTTTTGTGTACCCTGTAACTTCCTCAATAGCCCCATCCCATTGTATTTTTTGTGTTTCAAGATTGTATTCATAGAACAAATGATTTGATAACTGGTTAATTAACCTGATTTGTTCTTCACTATCACGCAGGGCATCTTTAGAACGTTTACGTTCAGAAATATCAATGATAATAGCCAGAAAAGCCTGACGATTTTCAAGTTCTACTAATTGTAAATGAACTTCTACAGGGTATAGGCTTTCATCGGCACGTTGGTGAATTGTGTTAAAAACTAATTTTTCTTGTTCATGACGGATTAATGGCTCAATTTTTTGACGGTAAGAAGTCTCGGTAAATTCTGGCTTCAGATCCATTGGAGTCATTTTCTTCATTTCTTCTAGAGTATACCCCAGATTGCGTAATGCTCCCTGGTTAACATATTCAAATAGTAAGCTAACAGGATTGAATATATATATTTCGTTCAGACTCGATTCTATTATAAATAAAAGCTGGGACTGTGCCTTTTCTGCCAGCTTTCTGCTGGTAATATCGCGTATACTGCCTATCAGTTTAATAGGTATTCCCTGATCGTCAAAAAAGACTCTTGAAATAATAGAACAGTAAACCAGCGAACCATCTCGGTTAACCAGAGTAACTTCGAAATCGTCGATAAATTTCTTTTCAAATATTTCCGAAAGTATTTTTTGTTCAACATCTTTATCAGCATAAAA
Organism: Bacteroidota bacterium; assembly: GCA_024640925.1. GTDB lineage: Bacteria > Bacteroidota > Bacteroidia > Bacteroidales > UBA10428 > UBA10428. The sequence continues at coordinate 3,039 of JAHEEB010000333.1, forward strand.
ACCAGTTATCGTTTTACCAAGCACATCTTCACGGCTGTATTGCCCCCGTGATAAGTGGCTTATACTGGGACTAATTTCAAGGATTGTACCATCCAATGAGGTTTCGTAATAGACATCCTGAATATTTTCAAAAATATTACGGTACTTGGTCTCATTTGCTTTATAAAAGATAACTCTTTCATCAACAAGTTGCTGGACATGCTCGTTTTCATCAGCCAGAAATCTGTCCTGTTCATTTTTTCTTATAATAATTGCCAGGAAACATACAACATCATGGATTATCTTCAAGTCATCTTCTGTCAGTACAGCTGGATTTTCAATTCGTATATAACCATAGTTGGAATTGAAAGTTGAAATCTCAAAAATATTTTCTTCATCAATTATTTTAATGGGTTGATAAATAGGAATACAATTTGGCCAAAACTTATTTACTGCATCAATAAACTCATCTATTATCTTTTCTTTTTGTCTTAATTGGCAAAAGTCAACCATTAAATGAAAAAACCCCTGTATTAAAGTTTCTTTATCTTTATCATTCTTGAGAACTGGTTGGCTTTTCAATTTGTTCATAACGTCAATTTTTTTGCGCTATGGAAACCTTTCTATCAAATTTAACAATAAAAAGCAACAAAAACTAATAGTGAATAGGGAATAGTGATCAGGCAATAGGCAATAGGGAATAGGGAATAGGGAATAGGGATTAGGCAATAGGGATTAGGCAATTGGCTCAACTGTGTCTTAAATACTATATTGTTAAGCTGTTTATTTACCATAATGGTATCTACAACTATATATCAATAATTCATTGTCAATAACTTGATAAACTAATCGATGTTCTCTATCTATTCGTCTTGACCAAAATCCTTTTAAATCAAATCTTAAAGGTTCGGGCTTGCCAATTCCGTCAAATGGATGTTGTTGAATGTCTTTTATTAAGTCATTAATTTTTTTTAGCATCTTCTTATCTTCATTTAACCAAGATATATAATCTTCCCAAGCGTTTTCAGAAAAAGTGATAGTCATTTGTCTTCGATTAATTTTTTACGAACTATCTTTCCTGCCTTCATTTGATTTATTGATTCATATAATCTATCTGCATTTGATTTGGAACTCAATAGATGCATTGTTTCAATTATAGAATTATATTCTTCCAATGATAATAATACAGTCCCCTTTCCTGTCCCCCGCTTAATGATTAATGTTTCATTATTATTTTCGACGTCATCCAGGAATTTCTTCAGTCCTGTTCTGAATTCTGTATAATTCGCTGCCATCATAATAATATCATTTAAGTAATTTATAAAGTACAAATATAAGTACTTTATAAATCAAAAACAATTGTATAAATAGTATTAAAAAGTCACTTCTTATAAATTCGTTCTACTATTCCCATTGTTTGATGAACCGCCCGGTACGAGGCCCTTATCCCGAGGTGCATCGAAGTACATCGAGAGTGGTTCGGGAGGTTCTCTGCCAGGCTTCGCCTAGCGGCAGCCTACTCATATTCTGTGCAGCCTGCCTATTTATAATTTTTTTTAAACATCCAACCAGGAAATTCTTTTCTCATTCCTTTTTTCAAAACATCTTCTGCTTCCTCTCTTACTTTCTGAGATTTGTCATTTCTCATTTTTATAACATTGCTTTCTGGATATTCGTACAATCCTTTCAGCCCCATTAAGCCCAACCATCTGGTAGTTGTATTTTCGCTTTCAAGGGCTTTTAGAAAGCAATCCTTTGTTCTTAAATCAGGTAAGTGCCGGTCACAAATAAAAACAAGAGCCCATATCAGTTCTTGAGTGACTTTTGGGTTCGTTTCTTTATCTATCGAATAAAGAAATGTGCTTATTGTGTTAGGGTGTGATAGATAGTTGTCCCAATCTCTAGTTCCAGTTCTAGCTTCGGAGTTGATCTTTTTGGCAGCACTAATTTTTTCTTCGACAGAACCATTTTCTATTGCATTAATATAATCTCTTTGTTTATTTGTTAAGGAAGGATAGGGTACTTTATTTAAGAACTCTTCTTGAAGTTTATCATTTAGTTCAAATACAAAAGCATTTAATAGAAGTTTTTCAGCTTCTTCTAACGGAATTAAAGGTCTTGTATTTTCTTGTGACAAATGGTTTTCTTCTGGACCTGTAATCTCTTGTAATAAATTACATAGTTTCAATAAACTATCTCTGTTGTTCGAAAATGCACAAAACATTCCTGCTTCAGAATCAAAATCAACTTCTATTTTAATATTATGTTCTTTAGCTAATTTTTTCGCTAATCTCTCAACTGAATAGCCCCCACCTCCTTTATCTCCAAAGTAATCATCAAAAAAATGAAATTCAGAACAGATTATAGAAAAACTGTTGTCGTGTTCCACTAATAGACAAGGAAAAAAATCATTCTTCATTTTATGTTGTGTTTTTTGAATAGGTTGCACATAATTATGGACATATTAGCGGGAGTAATTTTTTATTGTTTTAATCATTGTTATCCTTGTCAATAAAATATTTGTCAAAATCAATATTAATCCATCAATCAATACTATTATCCATAACATTGAACTTGTAACCTCAAAACTTAATCCTAAAACATGTTGAATCATTCCGGCTGCTCCGTTATCATATATTGCCAAAAATCCTGACGAGATACAAACAAAAGTCATTATCAGACCTGCGAATATTGACACTTGATTTAAAAGTTTTGAGTGTTTTTCTGA
>JAHEEB010001078.1 GCA_024640925.1 Bacteroidota bacterium
CTCAAGGTATAAGTGAATATGAATATTCAAAGACTATAAAAAAACTTGCTTCGAAGAATAAACTTTTTAAAAATTACATTGGAATTGGTTATTATAATACAGTTTTTCCAGCTGTGATACAACGTAATATTTTAGAAAATCCCAATTGGTATACATCATATACACCTTATCAGGCCGAGATTTCACAGGGCAGACTGGAGGCACTGCTCAATTTTCAAACCATGATATGTGAATTAACATCTATGGAAATTGCTAATGCTTCACTCCTTGATGAATCTACTGCAGCAGCCGAAGCAATGACAATGCTGTTCAATGCCCGTTCAAAAGATAAAACTAAAGAAGGATACAATGTTTTTTTTGTGGATGAAAATGTTTTTCCGCAAACCCTTTCCGTTATCGAAACAAGGGCAGAACCGCTGGGCATAGAGATACGAACTGGCGATTACAGAACTTTTGATAAAAACACGAAGGTTTTTGCAGTTTTGATTCAGTATCCCTCAGGTGATGGCAAAATAGAAGATTACCAACCGTTCATCGCTAGTGTTCATTCCATGGGCTCAAAAGTTGTTATGGCTTGCGATATATTATCTCTGGCTATACTCAAATCTCCAGGAGAACTAGGAGCTGATGTAGCTGTTGGATCAACACAGCGTTTTGGCTTACCTATGGGGTTTGGGGGGCCACATGCTGCATATTTCGCAACACGAGAAGAGTTTAAAAGATTCATCCCCGGTAGAATTATAGGGATCTCAAAAGACAAACATGGTGACCAGGCTTTACGTATGGCTCTTCAAACAAGAGAACAACATATCAAACGCGAAAGAGCTACATCTAATATTTGCACATCTCAGGCGCTCCTTGCTATTATGTCTGGTATGTATGCTATTTATCATGGTCAGGAAGGATTGAGGCATATTGCATTTCGCTGTCACCAGTCAGCAGGCATATTAAGTACAAAACTTAATGAACTGGGATTCACTAATATTAATACGGAATTTTTTGACACGCTTCGTATAAAATTACCTGATGGTGTTCCCATTCAAAAAATTAAGGCGAATGCTCTTGAACGAGAGATTAACTTTCGATATTTTGATAATGGAGATATAGGAATTAGTTTAGACGAAACCACAAACCTTTCCGATCTTAATAAACTAGTTGAGGTTTTTGCCTCTGCACTTTCCAAAAAGTTCATTCCTATTCAGTCTGTTGATGAAAGTATTTATTTCTCAACCAGGTTTTCGAGAGAGAACCAATTTATGAAGCAACCTGTTTTTAGCCAATACCGATCGGAAACGGAACTAATGCGATATATAAAAAAGCTTGAACACCGGGATATATCTCTTACTCACTCAATGATATCTTTAGGATCATGCACAATGAAATTGAATGCAGCAATTGAGATGCTTGCATTAAGTTGGCCTGAATTCGGAGAAATACACCCTTTTGCACCTATTGAACAAACGGAAGGTTATCAACAATTATTAAACGATTTAGGAGAAATTCTCCTTAAAATAACCGGGTTTGAAGCAATTTCTTTTCAACCTAATTCGGGTGCAGCAGGAGAATATGCAGGTCTGATCGTCATAAGAAAGTATCATCGGTCAAAAAAACAGGAACAGCGAAACACTATTTTAATCCCAGCTTCGGCACATGGTACAAATCCGGCCAGTGCTGCGATGGCAGGCTTTAATGTTGTTGTTGTCTGTTGCGACGATAAAGGTAATATTGATATTAACGATCTGAAGAAAAAAGCAGAAGAGAATAAAGATATCCTTGCTGCATTTATGGTTACATATCCATCTACGCATGGTGTCTTTGAACCGGATATTAAGGAAATGATTCGGATTATACATGAGCATGGTGGTCTGGTATATATGGATGGGGCCAACATGAATGCCCAGGTTGGTCTTACAAGTCCGGCTTCAATTGGAGCAGATGTATGTCACCTTAATCTGCACAAAACATTTGCTATTCCTCATGGTGGAGGTGGCCCTGGAGTGGGGCCCATTTGTGTCACCAATCATCTGGTTGAGTTTCTTCCAAATCATCCGGTTGTTCCAACTGGAGGAGGTAATGGTACTGCTGTTTCGGCTTCGCCATTTGGCAGTGCAAGTATTTTAACTATTTCTCATGCATATTGCAATATGCTT
>JAHEEB010001079.1 GCA_024640925.1 Bacteroidota bacterium
TTATTAACGAAAAGATATCTTGGAGAAAAACTGATGCTACATTGTGCTGATCTATTTGATAAATGGATGATTGTTTATAGTGATGATAGTCTAGATGCCGAATATATTGGATATTCGCAAAATCGTTTTTATCCTTTCAAAAATGACTCAACTGACATTAGCTTTAATAAACAGAAATAGATCTAACTAGCACAAGGTTGGAAAATTTGTATTAGCCACTAATGGCGCGAGTTTAAAATTTGTGCCTAAAACAAACTAAAAAATGAAAAAATAAAACAACATAAATGAAAAAAGCACAACAAATAATAAACATTGTTCTCTGGTTCTCGGGCACGGATTACAAATCCACGTCAGCTTGGATAAAGTAAAACAGTAGAAAAAAACTTTGTGAATTCTTTGTGTCTTACTGTCTTTGTGGCCCTTTCATTAGCCACCAAGTCTCAAAGACTCTAAGAAACACAAAGAAGGTTTTTCTTTCGTGAATTTGTGTCTTCCTTTGTACTTTGTGGTTAAAATGCAATGCATTTCAAAAGGGTATAGCCTTCCCCCGTATAATTTTAAATGAATACTTACTTATAAGTCGGGCAATCATACTTGTCCCTGCAAATTTTATATCGTAAGGCGGCCATGTGCGAACCATATTGGTGCAGAAACATACCATTAATTCCCATGTCATATGTGTACTGGAATGTCCAGCGATTCCATTCGTAACCTGCCAGGAATAAGGCTCCCTGTCCGGGAGACTCACCCCATAACCAGAATTTGCGAAGGGTAACTCCTACAAAGAAATTGTTCTTAAACTGAAAGGTATTTGTCAAATCAGTTTGAACAATATTTTCGCCAATAGCCCCATATAAAGTAGGTCGCCAGGTAACAATGCTGTTTCTTTTTTTACGGGTAAATCCTCCCCACAGGGTTGTAAAATACTGATCATATCCATATCCGAGAGATAATTCAGTGCTCATTGGCAGCAGGTTGTATACGGCAACTCCTGCAAAATAGTCTTCGCTGTAGAAAACTGCTCCTGCCGAGGCATTGTAAAAAACTTCATGAACTACTTCACCAGTTACTATGGGATCAAAAATGGGCGAAAATCCGCTTTCATCTATCCTATTCTGAAAAAGCATACCCGATAGGCCAAGTCCCAGCCAGTTCTTGCCGCTTCTTCCCATCTTAAAATGGAACGAATACATAAATTCACCACCAAGGCTCATTGAGGGACCATTAGCATCCCTCACAAAATTGAGTCCCAGTCCATGCTTTTTGCCCCGTGAGAAACGAATTCCTTTCTGTACTCCAAATCCTTCAATCGATGGCGCATGCTCAATACCCGTCCATTGTCGCAACCCATAAATATCGAATATGGCACATTCGTTCATGCCGGGTGCGGCAGGATTTATAAGTGATGGGTTATAAATATACATGTTCTGCTGAGCCATTCGTTGTGCAAATGTGCCCATAGAAAGAAGACTAATGATAATTATTGTGAATGCCCTCATAATATCAGCGTTTTATGGTAACAGGGCCTTTAAATGGTTTCTTCATGCCAGGTACTTCGATAACATACCAATAGGTTCCCATGGGCAATTCGCCATGTTTGCCCGTACCATCCCAGTCGCCCTCACTGGCTTTATATTTTGCCAGCAGGTTCCCAAAGCGGTCGAAGATAGAAATTTCAGCATCTGGTTCAGTTTCCAAAAAGGGAATATGCCATGTATCGTTGGATCCATCAGCATTCGGCGTGAAAAAATTCGGAATGCCAATATCTATGATCACTTCAATATTATCGGTGGTTCTACAGCCATATTGATTAGTCACTGTAAGGGAATAAATTCCTGCTTCGTTTACATCAATGGTTGGCGAGGTGGCACCTGTCGACCAGTCATAACTTACAAAGGCACTATCGCTTGTTGGTTGCAGTGTTATCGTTGTTCCGGCAGAAATAACCGTATCGTTGCCTAAACTCATGTCTGCACTATCGAGTACAACAATATTCTGACAATAGTTCTGCTGGTTGGGTTGCCCTTCATTTATAACAAGGGTTATGTTGTAGTTTCCGGCAGTATTATATCGAATCGGTCCCGGATTTTTTGCAGTAGATGAAGAAGGTGTTGCATTGGTACAACCGGGGAAAAATAAGCGTGTAATA
>JAHEEB010000334.1 GCA_024640925.1 Bacteroidota bacterium
TTAGCTCAGGAACTGGCATTGTTTTTTCTGAGAGAATAGTAATTAATGTATCCTGCACATCGGCTGATATTCTTGTTAATTCCTCGATTCGACATATTTTGCCGGTCTGCATCGCCACCATCATTGGGGTTGTAACCAATGCAGCAGGCGAAGGTCCTTCGGCTAATAATTTAGCATAATTCCAGCCATACCTGATTGATTCCTCGCCGGTACCAGCAGTTCCCTGAATTAATAAAGTAGAATTACCGGTAATTGCGGCTGTAATATGTTCCGACACCCACGATTTAGCTGTGCCAGGTATACCATACAACAATAATGCCCTATCGGTTGTGAGAGTTGCTACTGCAATCTCGATAAGTCTTTGGTTTCCGATATATTTTGGAGTTATCATAAATCCATTAGGGAGCTTCCCTCCCATCATGTATTTAACAACCGACTGAGGAGATAAATCCCAGTTTGTGGGTTTTGCTCCTGTATCTTGTTTTTTTAGTTCTTCCAGTTCTTCTTTAAACTGTTCTTCGGCATGTTGTCTTAAAACATTCATTATTTTCTGGTATTATATGAGTCAATTATTGATTTTATTTTAATAGATGCATGTACAGGCTCGAATATGTTTTTATTCCAGCTCTGATATATGTTACCTGATTGCGCCAGTGATTGATATTTAAATAAAACGGGCAAAGCGTCTAAATGAGCAAATTGAGCTATAACCTTTCCCATAGCTGCCGAGAGATGAAAATTTGGTTTGATAGCAGCCTCATAAAAATTAATGATTACTTCTTCTGTGAAGGCTTTTGACCAGCTTATATTCGTTTCATCGACCGGACTGTTTTGAAGGATTTCAATATCAATACAATATTTGTTCTTCGTCACATATTTTTCAAATTCATCTAATTTAAGGCACTTCATTAAAGAAATAATATCTTTTCCCGAAAGACGGGGAAGCAGGGCCTTTGCCAATTCATCGCTGGAGAAATACAAAGCATTTTCAATCAACGATTCCAAAAATACAGGCTTAATTTTTCCTTCGATTTTATATTTGAAATTATCAAGGAAATATGCTGTAATATCCGGAATAGTAATACCTGAAACAGAACTCCATGCATTCATTGGTATAAAATTCAATAAACAGGAGAACCAAAACTGATTAGCCGAACTAAAAATGGCTATATCATAATTTTTAGTTTCGAAGCCATATTTCTGTTCTATATTTTGGGAATTCCAGAATTCAACATCTTCTTCGGAAGGAATATCAAACTCAAATTGCTCTTTGCCTGTTACCAGTCCAACAAACCCTTTCTTTTTTGATTTGCTCAAATAATTAGAGAGACCTTGCATGGTTGATTTGTGTAACTGAGTCTCAGAATAGGAAAGAAGTATTTCAACAATAATTCTCCGGCATTCCTTTTCCGTCTTTTTTTCTTTTGAGTGGTACGAAAACTCGTCCTGGTATATTTCTTCGAGAAAAGGTATATCAGTAGAAAAGGATTTTTCCTTTATAATTTCCAGGAAAGTTCTTTTTGTTACAACTGATTCCTCTGTCCATGTAGTCTTTAAGAGTTCAATCGATTCTATATGATTTGTATTTCGTAATGATTTGAAAAACGCTTTTCTCTGGTTCGAATCTCCCTCCAACCATATATTGTCAGGTCTACTGGGCATTTTGTATTGAAGCTCATTCATAAATGAAAGAATCCACAACCCTTTGTTACCAATTACCTGAAGTATTTTATTTTTTGTAGCTTGCGAAAAATTATTTCCGAATTGTAAAAGCCTTACTACATATTCAGGCGATATTATTTCATTTCTTTTAATAATGGAATCGAGCCAGAGAGAACATATATTATCCCTTAATAAATAATCAATTTTTTCAAATTCTTCGAAGATTTCCAATAAAGGTTTTGGTACAACTCCAAGAGTTTCTTCTATTAATCTTTCATCAATTTCCCCTTTAAACGTATCCGCTATTTTACCCGATTCGATATAGAAATAACATAAAGATGCCGTTTCAAGAAATTTTAATTCTGAATCGGCATGGCGTTGGGAAACAAACTCACGAATCTGATCAGGCAAAACATCCTGATTCATTGGTTTTTTTTCAGTTCCAAGCAGCACTACTTCTAAAAGATGTTTCCACATATCATAGAATTATATATTCTTTGCCCTGGAAAATTCCCAACGGCATTATTTTGTTATTTCTTAATATGCATGAGATATCCTGACTTCTGTTACCCGAAATAACAAGCCATCTCATTATTTTTTGATAGTCAAATCCCTCAACAAGGTACATGAAGGATTTTTCTTTATCACAAACAATCCATCGTTTACCATCATTAAATAACCGGGTATCTTTAATAAGCAATAAATGATCGTTTGCCCAGGGATTAACTTTCAGAAGTTCGGTCTGATAACAATATGCTTCATTCCAGGTATTCAGGAAACATGGTAGTTCATTGATCTCATTATTTACATTTCTCTGAATTTTTATCACTGCCCGATTTGGCAATACCGAAGGGAAAAAGGCCATTTCAGCTTCAATAACACTGCCTGGCAAAACACTGTTCTCAATAACCGAAAATGCTGAGCCAAAATTTAATATTAACGCTTTTTGATTGGTATTGCAGCCAACCAGCCAGTTTCGTTGTATGGTAATATCATCAATAGCCTCAAATTCCTGTCCGGCAGCCAGCCATTTATCCTTTATCGTCATGGCTTCCTTATCTGTTATCAAATCCTTGGTTGACTGGTTCCAGCCCACCAAATTTTTAATAGTTATCTGCCACTCAGGTGATAACTTATCATAGTTTTTAAAGGTACTGACGAGTAAAAACAATTTCGAAATTATTTTTAATGCTTCCCCTTGCCACGCATCCGGATCCTGATAGTCAAGCTTTGTAAAAGCCTTTACCCAGCCTGCAAGCCCAGGAGCCTTGGCATCAACCATGCGTTTAGCAGTTTTCTCAAATTCCGATGCAGGTTTGGCAGGTAATTCAAGAATACCCATACGGACTATATCTTTAAGCCAAAGCTCTAATTCTTTTACTCCTTCGCAAACACTATCAAACCTATCAACCTGGGTTTTTTCTTTTGCCTTATCGAGTTTTTGTTGCTCTTCCTCAGTCCGTTCAACAGCTTTTTCTGGTTTTTCAGCTTTTGCCTGTCTTTTATCAAGCCAGTTTTTAACCCATTCAGGTTCTTCTGTGACCTTTTCAAAATCATTTTCTGAATTTGCATAAAGTAACAAAAGAGCTATGCTATGCTTACAGGGGAATTGTCGTGAAGGACACGAACACTTGTATGCCACCGCAGACAGATCGATTTGTACCTGATATGGATTTTTACCACTGCCCTTTATTTCACCCCAAATCGCCCTGTCATTCTTTTTGAACGACACCCATTTGTGCTTTGAAGATAAGCCCTTGCCGGCACTATAAGCTGCCGGGTTTGGTGAAATAGACTCAATTTGTTTTTCTGTGAAAATCAACCCTTATACTATAAAATAACCGGAATAAATATACTACTTTTTTTTATTGAAGCTACAATTGAATAATTAATGACACCTATTATTAAAATGTTTCATTGTATTAAACTTAAGTTAAAATTTTGAATATAATTGAACAGACACTTCCTTCTTTATTTAACTGCACTGTGCTACATCCTGATTCGTATCTTAACTAATTCGAAAAATGTTAAGCTTTTAAAATATAGTAAAGAAGTTTATTCGGTACTTTTTATAAATTCTGCAATTTCTATAATAGCCTGATCCGATTCAGGCATATCCCAAGCAGGCCAAACATGCCACATTTCATTCCATACTTTTAGTTCTACCCTAACAGAAAAATTGGTAGCTCTCTCTGCCAACCTGATTGAATCTGATAATAATATCTCATGATCGCCAACTTGTATAAGCATTGGAGGAAGATTTCCCAAGTTCATGGATAAAGGAGAAATAATTGGAATTTTAAAATCCGTTTCAGTTAAATAATAGTGTGCATCTTTTTTTAAGCATTCATAAGCAACCAGAGGATCAAGTTCTTTTCTTGAAATGTAAGATTCTCCTTTGCAAGATAAATCAAGCCAGGGAGAAATAAGAAATAAGGATGATGGTAATGGAATATAATCATCCCGCAGAGAAAGTATTGTTGTCAAAGCCAGGCCACCGCCTGAAGAATCACCCCCAAAAATAATATTTTTCTGATTTGTATGATTTTTATATAACCAATAATAAACTTTAATTGAATCAAGTAATGCTTGAGGAAATTTATTTTCGGGTGATAAACTATAATTAAAAAGTACAACGGTTTTGTTTGTTGACAACGATATCTTTGAAGCAATTGCTCTATGAGTAATGCAAGAACCCGTTGTATAACCCCCTCCATGAAAATATAAAATTATTTTTTTATCATCAGAATTTCTGGCAGATATCCATTCAGTGAAAATATTCTCAATATATTTCGATTCAATTTTTATATTCTCAGGCAATTTTACATTCAATGCGAAACTCTCCCACTCTTTACGCTGAATTTCAACAGGAATATTAAGATTAACGATATTACTCTCAATTGATTTTCTGATGTTTTGACTTTCTATACTTGACATTTTTCAATATTTTTCAATGTTTTTGCAAAATTTAAAGTCTTTCCACTGACTCATTTGTATTGAAATAAAAAACTCCATTTATAGTATTCAGGATCAATTCTTATCTTATCTAAATCGATGTCGAAAGTTATAAAAAATGAACAAGTTTTACAACCACCTTAAAGGTACCTTTGAGTACCTAAAAACTCCGATTCCGGAGCTAAAAGCTTCAAAGCCGGAGCTAAAAGGTCCCCAATCGGAGCAAAAAGCTCCGACACCGGAGCAAAAAGCTTCGAAATCCCAGCAAAAAGCTCCAACATTGGAGCAAAAAGCTCCGAAGTCTGAGCAAAAAGCTTCAGCATCGAAGCTAAAAGCTTCAAAGCCGGAGCTAAAAGGTCCTCAATCGGAGCAAAAAGCTCCGAAGTCTGAGGAGCGTAAACTAGATTGTGTAAACTAAGAAAAGGGAGTGGCTGCATCTGTCTTCGAGAGAGCAAATTCCCTGGTAAAATCTTTGCTAATCTCCACGATTTCCAAACAAGGAATCATATTGTCATTAGTAATTAAAAAACAATCACCAATAAAGTATGAATTGTTATAAAAGAAGTATTTCTTCTTATAATCTGTTTATTCAAAAAAAAACATATATTTAGAATCTAAAACTTTGAGTTATGGAATTTTCATTTGAAACATGGTGGAGCGCAATGGAAAAAGCCGAAAAAATTTACTGGCTCATTGCTGTTCCTTTTACTGCAATTTTTATTTTTCAACTTGTGTTGACTTTTGTTGGTGGTGGAGATGCTGACCATATTACTGGTGATCATGATGCCTCTTTTGATCATGATCATGGAATTGGTTTTCAATTTCTAAGTATTAAAAACCTGATTGGTTTCTTTACCATATTTGGGTGGACAGGTATTGCCATGATTAAAGGCGAAAAAAGTATCGGAAGCACAATACTGATTTCTATCATTGCTGGTTTATTAATGATGGTAATTATGGCAACATTACTATATTATTTGGGTAAACTTACAGAGGATAGCACTTTGAACCTGAAAAACGCTATTGGTAAAGTGGGCTCTGTTTATTTGCGTATACCGGCCGGAAGAAGCGGCATGGGCCAGGTTCAGCTAAATGTTCAAGGGTTTCAGACGTTAAATGCTGTA
>JAHEEB010001080.1 GCA_024640925.1 Bacteroidota bacterium
GAGCATATTCATTTGAATGACATTGTCGATATAGGTGAAATCGCGTGAGGTTTTTCCATCGCCATAAATGACCGGAACTTCGTGATGAATAAGAGAAATTACAAACTTTGGGATAACTGCTGCATAGGCACCTTCAGGATCCTGTCGGCGGCCAAATACATTGAAATACCTGAGGCCAATAATTTCCATTCCGTATATTTTCGAAAAGTTTTCGGCAAATAATTCATTGGCGTATTTGGTAATAGCATAAGGGGAGAGGGGTTTACCGATTTTGTCCTCAACTTTCGGCAGTCCCGGATGATCTCCATAAGTCGATGAACTGGCAGCATATACAATTCGTTTTACTCCTGCCTCTTTGGCAGCGAATAAAAGCTTTACAAACCCGCCAACATTTACATCTGTAGTGGTGCAGGGATCTTTTATCGAACGTGGTACACTTCCCAGGGCTGCTTCGTGAAGAACGATTTCAACTCCCTGGACAGCCTTCTGGCAGTCTTCATAATTTCGTATATCTCCTTCAATGAACTGAAAATCCGGATTGTTTATAAAAGGGGCAATATTCTCTTTTTTCCCTGTAGCAAGGTTATCGAGACAGATTACCTTATTGTTATGTTTAAGTAATTCTTCACAAAGGTTTGAGCCAATAAAGCCTGCACCACCGGTTACAAGCACTTTTTTATTTTGGATTATTCTGTTTTTCCCTGTGTCTGACATTTTATTTGTCTTTATTTTTTTTCAGGCCGCAAATATACTTTTTTCATCTGGCTAAAATGAAATTATATTTCACTTTTATCCTTCTCTACATAAAAACCCAATTCCGAAGGGTGATCCAGGATATATTTATCCTTTCCGATTTTCCGAAGCATCCAGAGGGCAATTAAATCGCCTCCTGCTGCTCCAGTAAAAAAGAAACCGAAAAACCACCACCTGAAACTACCATTATAATATGATATAAGTACAGGTATGATACCCATTATTATACAGGGCATTATGGCTCCCATAACGAAATGAGACTTTCTTAAAGGTTCGTTGCAGTGACAGTATGGTGTAAAGTATTCCCACTTTACACCAAAGCTTATAGCTTTCCACTTTTTTTTTGCAAAAATTGCCCATACAGCACCATGCAGAAATTCGTGCAAAACAATTCCACAGATAAAAAAAAGAAGAAAATATATGGTGTTTTGAAATATCGTGGTCAATCTCAGGTTATGAAGACTCAGGTTTTCAAAACCATGAAGGATTTCATAGGGAAATCCTAAAAGTATGATTAAAGGAATTAACAGAACCAGTGCAATGAAATTAACCTTTCCAAGCGACATGGTATATTCATGCATAGAATTTATATTTGGATCAGGTATTAACATAAATCTGTATTTTGTTAAGGTCAAAGGTAATACAATATCTATTCGGAAAAACCGTTATTCAATGGACCCTTAAATTTTTACCTATGAACATTAATTTTAACAGAAGAAAGGTTGAAACAACTTGTATTTTTATTTCGTTTCTTTTGGTTGTTCTCCTTACCATATTTGGAATATTGGCTATTGCAGACAGCATTCTTTCCTGGGATATTTTTAGCGAAAAAGTAGAAAAAATTGCTGGTCTGCTTATGAGTGCCACAGGTATTGTAATCGGTGCAACATTTTTTATAAGTCTTATGGTGAATTTCAGTCTGATTTCATCGAGTATGGAAAAAATTGCCGATAATTTAACAAAAGATAAAAAAAGCGATGAATAATAATCATTCGATTCAATTAAGCACCAAAACTATTGTTTGGGTTATATCTGTCCTGTTCGGATTGGTTATATTGATTGTGGCGCTGAATGTTTTTGATAAGAACAGAAAATACGATCAGTTCATTCAAATAAACAAAGAACTGAATATGTCTGATTATCCTGCAAAACTGGATATTTTAGTGAGGGCTTTTACTAAAACCGATACTTCCCATGTTAAAAAAATTAAAGAATTGCTTGATGTCATTCAGAAGGACATAAAAGATATTGATATTGCTTGCGTTTATTTAAAGGATACTACCAATTATATTAAAATTGAAAGTGGAATATATTATGAGGGATCAGAATTATTTTACGAACAAAATTATCTTTCGACAGAGATGGAAAATCTTATTAGTTTTCTGAACAAGCCT
>JAHEEB010001081.1 GCA_024640925.1 Bacteroidota bacterium
GAAATGACTTTATAGGTTGCCGTAACCGATACGTTCGCCGATTGCATGGTTACAGTGGTTGTAGAGTCATTTATGTCGGCAATATAGTTTACATCTCCGGTCCATTCATTGAATTGTTTGCCTGCAGGCGGTGTATTTGAAGCAATGTTCACTACCTGTCCAAAAGCATAACTGGTACCGCTGCCACTTCCATTTTCCACGGTGAGGGTATAGGCGATGTTGTTATAAGTTGCTGTAACCGATATATCTTTAGCTGGCATGATAATATTGTTGTTTGCCGATGTTGATGTAAGATTTAGGAATTGTATATCTCCAGACCATGCATTAAATTCCTTACCTGTAAGAATGCTGGGGAAAATATTCACAATCTGGCCTTCTTCGTAAGATCCTCCGCCGGAGCCCGATGTAATGGTTAATTTGTAAGTGGCAGTGGAGCCATCTGTTAAAAAGGTAAATTTGCTAGTCGACTGGCGCCAACTGCCGTTATTGCACAATGCAATCACGAACCAGCTGTTTTCACCATTTTTCAAATCAGATGTAGTGTAGCTGGTGGTTCCTGCGGGCACATCGGCAACATGTGCAGAATTAACCCAGACCTCATAATGGTCAAGCTTCGATCCACCACTACCAGCACTTGCTGCCCAGGTTAGGGTAGCTGTATCACCCGCATAAGCTTTATCTATAGGAGAAATTAAATCAAATTCGGTTGGTATGCCTAAAATTATTGAATCTACTTCCTGGAATAATTTGTTCAGGAAGAAAACATCTTCACGAGATACTTTTGCACGTGCAGCATTTTGAGATACAAATTTGTCAAAGTCGGCAATAGAGTGGGCATCAAGTCCTTTGTCATTTTGGTAGTTTAAAAACTCAGACATGTGGTATAAATCATTTAAAGTATTGCCCATATATATTAAAGCATTCTTTGGTTTGTAATAGTAGTTATAATCCGATTCGAAATTGGTAATCGGGGTTATAAACTCATCACGCAGACACATGTCATCTGGTTGATAGTAAACATTGTTTTTCAGATATAATCCGTCAAAACTTCCAACATAACCTGCCCATGTGGTTACATCCCAGCCCATTGTAGCATGCTTTTTTTGAATGCGTGACCATCCACGACCCGCACCTATACTTATATTGTTCTCAAAATGGATATTCTTTATTGTAGTTTCATTACAGACAAATGCTATCTCAAAATTAGCCATATCATTGCCCCACAAAATATTGTTGTTAAAAAAAATATTAGTTACAGTGCAAGGTATGCGTTGCCCCTGAAAGGTAACACCCGAGTCAAAACACTGTCCTATTTTACATCCGTCTACAACACAATCCCTGGCATTTGTCCAGAACTCAATACCATTGCCAAGCCTGGCTGTTCCGCCATAGTACACTGCACCACCTCCCCATGAAATGTCACAATTTCTAACTTCTACGCCAACTGCATTGGTGAATGCCATGGCATGAGAGTTCCAGAATTTTATTTCAAGGTTTTCGAAGTGGAGGTAAGAAATGCCATTCCCTTCAATTATGTGGTCATACGGACTGGTATTCCGGGCAACCTCAATACTTGAATATTTCCCTGCCGGGTTTTGAGAGCAATATACAACTATACGATCGTTTGATTCATCGTACCAGTAGGTCTTTTCCCGGTTTAGGGAATCGGCAAAATATTTAAACCCAACATTTGCAACACACTCCCAATCAAATAATATAAAACCAACATCACTGGGGAAAGATCCGTTAGAACTGGCCCATCTGTTATTTCCAAGAGATGTCCAGTCGCTGGTATTGTTTAAATTTACCGATCCCAGGAACAATGGTTTATTGCCAATTCCATATGCCCCATAGGTTATTGGTAAATCGGAAGTGCCAGAATTGTGAAGATCTATTTCACCTCTAAACACATCACCTCTTTTGAATAAAATGGAATCGCCCGGGTTAAAAGCAAAAGCCGAAACTTTTGAAGGGGTTTTCCAGGCAGAATCGGGCGACGTGCCTGAGTAGCTGTCAGAACCTTTAATATTATCGACATAATAACTTGTTGCAAACAAATATTGAATGCTAAACAATGAGAGAAGTGTTAAAATAAATTTTTGTTTCATTTTGTACTGGTTTTAGTTTTTAATACTAATTATTAAGG
>JAHEEB010000022.1 GCA_024640925.1 Bacteroidota bacterium
GTAATTATCCAGTCATCGGACTTATACTGGTTCGAAATGTGCAGTTCGTCCATAATACCATTAAATGCACGGGTATCTTGCGCCTGAGAGTTAATTCCAACAAGCACCGGACTATTATCTGTCAAATAACCTGATATGCTATTATGATTTGCACTTCTTGATACTTTTACACCATTAACAAATAAATTCTTCAAAGGTAACGGAGTATTGTTCCCATTGAAAGTTCCAACTATATGAATCCAATTGCTTAGGGGAACACTGTTATTTGCGGAGTACAAGTCATCGGTATATTCATTTCCAAAACAGTAATACATACTGGTATTGGGCCTGTTACCAACAAACCGCCAATTTTTATTGTCACCTTTTACAATATAATCCATCCAGTCGTTTCCTACAGCTGGATATGAATTGAGGTTCATCCAAAAGGAAACTGTCATGGTACTACCAAAATTAAATACTGGTTCATTTATAATTTGAATGAAATCTTTTTCGCTTCGGTTAAAGAGTCTTCCATCTCCAATTTTACCTGTAACAATTGATGTTCCGACATTAATACCATCATTGCACCCAAGTCCAAAATCGCTGATGCTTTGCCCAAGATGATAAATGCCAACCTGATCAGAACCCCAAACATCCGAAGTAGAGCCATCGAAAACTATACTATAGTTGCCATAAAAAATATAAATGCTGCTATTTGAACTTGTTAAGTTCATTTTAACCCATGCAACCAACTGACCTGTTGCCGGATTATAATAATCAAGCTGATACTCTATTGGCTGAGTACCAGCCGCATCGAGTGAAAAATATATATCATAACCAGCACTGTGAGTCATATGGCCGCCATTCTCAATATTTTTTAATGTGGCATCGGTTACATTCACCATCATTGGAATATTTGAAAGTGGACCACCGCTAACCATGGTACCTTTAATATCTATTTGCCGATAATATTGAAAGCATGAAAATGGGAAGACACTTCTTGTAACAGCTAGATTTGGAATTGATACATTAAACCCATTTTGTGTATAGCTTACCGATAAATTGCCTGTGCCAGTTGATGCATCCCAATTTACAACAACTGAATTTGTTCCCTGACCTGAGGTAATAGTCCCTCCGGAAATCACCCAACCATAGTTAGATTTACCAGGAGTGATGGTATAAACCTGTGTACGACCTTGAAAAACATCTGTAGGGCCATCAATCGATGTTGTTTCCCCATCCGGATCAATGGCTGTCCAATCGCCTGTTAAAACAGTAGCTCCAACTACAGACAAAACCTTGGTTGTTGTATTGATAATTGCTCCTTCAGGTACCTGAAACGCTGCCCCATCAAAACGTCTTGTCATATAATTAGCCTCGGAACCTACAATTTCAGAGACGTTATAGGTAAAATTAATATTTGCGTTTATAGATGAGATATTAGTTGTGGAAACACTCCAGTACTTATTTAATGCGGACGTTGAGGGCATTCGTTGTATAGGTACTGCATGAACAGATACAAAAGCCCCCGGATTTACCGTTGCAGTTATAGAGGTTATTTCCATTGGAGTATAGTAACCGCCAGATCCGACCGGGTAGGTCATCACAAAATCTGTTGTATTATTTCCAAGCTTTTTCAGTGATCCTGTACCACTCGTAATAATCATGCTTGAATTACTATAGGTGCCGGTTATTAAAGCCGCTGCGGCCAGGGTAAGATCATAAGCACCTACATCAAAGCTTCCGCTGGTTAAGGTCAATGCTCCATTTACCGTAACCCCTTGCGATAAAGTAACTCCAGTAGCATTGTTTATAGTAATATTATTAACCATTGCCGGTAAACCATTCCCGGTTACCTGAATGCTAACTGCATTATAAACATAGTTGGCACCTGCATTAAAAGTCCGGGTAGTAGTTCGGATACTTCCTGTAGCTCCTGATGAAGTTATGCCTGCAGTATTTGCTGTTATCAATGTACTGGAATTGTTATCAGCAAGCGTAAATATTCCACCTGTAACTGTATATGTCTGGCAATCGAGTGTTCCTCCATTAACCGACATTGTTCCGGCAACAGCCAAAGTAGCACCAAGGGTAAGAGTTCCTCCGCTAACTGTTGAATTATTATTTACCGTTATTGCTCCGGAAGTAGTTCTGGAAGCTGAATTAGTACAGTTTAAATTATAATAAGTATATGTACCAATAGCTTGCGAACCAACGCTTCCATTATAATTAACCGTACTATTGTTGCAGGTAAATGTACCAGCTCCGGCAAAATTCCCAGCCACATTTAATATTCCTGCACCTGAAAAGGCTATAGAGTTTTTTGTAGCAGTATTGGTAGTAATCGAACCCGATACGGTAACAGTGCCAGTACTAATATTTAATTGGGAAGTGCGGTTACTGGTTAAAGCAGGCATTGATACCGAGCCACAGTTAAGTGTTCCTGTTGTAATATTTATGATTTCATTATTATTATCAGTTGGTATTCCATAGGTAATTGCTCCCGTAACATTTAGGGTATAGGTAGAAATATTAAGAGTAGAAGAAGTGCCGGCATTAAATGTAATTCCACCAATACTATTGGCTGGACTAATGTTTAAATTTACTATGGTGTTACCCTGAATCCAAACAATACCAGTACCTGCATTTTGCCCTGGGTAAGTTGTATTCGTTGCACCTGTCCAAGTACCAGCAGTGACACAACGTTGCCAGTTAGCTACTGTACTCCAGTTCCATGTTCCGGTAGCATTTGTCCTATAATCACCAACTGCCTGTCCAAACGAAACAAGGTATAAATTCGATAAAAATAAAATTGTTAAGAATAACAGACATACTTTTAATGCCCTCTTGAATCGAATAATAGACAAACTTTTTTTACTGAAAAAGCATTTTAATAATGACAATAAACAATCTGTCAATTCCAGAAATATCCTATAACATACCCAATCGAATTTTGATTTACACATATATAAATTCTAATGCAAACAAATAACAGCATCATTTATTTATATGGTTAATAGAACACAATAAATCAACACCTTATGAATAGCAAAATTAAAGTTATTTTAAATTACGTCTTTTTAATAAATAATCACAACCTGAAAGGATGATTTATATTACTATAAAAAACCGTTTTAGTCATCAACCTAAAAATCAAAGTTCTAATCCTGAAGGCTTAATTGGAGAACTTCTTTATTTGTATTTTGCTCTTATCGAATCAAAGAAAATTACATTTTAATAATAATAAACTCCGTCCTTCGATTTATCTGATGTTCTTCTTCAGTACATTTTACTCCATTCCCACAACTATTTAAAAGCATGGATTCGCCATAACCTTTTCCATAAATTCTGGTTGATTCAATTCCTTTTGATATTATATACTGGGCCGAGGATTTTGCTCTTTTATCAGAAAGCTTCATATTCGAAGCATCGTCACCTCTGCTATCGGTATGCGAGCGGAGTTCAATAACCATATTCTGATTATCTTTCATAACCTGAACAATTTTATCAAGTTCAACGGCAGCATCAGGACGAATGTTTGACTTACCAAGATCAAAATAAATTGGTTTAATATCAATTATCTTAGCCAGGTCAGTTCCTACTTCAATCTTATCCATTTTCAAATCCAATTCCTCATGTAAAAGAATTTCACCAGGATTTGTAAGCTTTTTATAATAAGCAAGAGATTTGTCGAGATATCCTTCGCATTTT
This sequence comes from Bacteroidota bacterium, assembly GCA_024640925.1. Classification (GTDB taxonomy): domain Bacteria; phylum Bacteroidota; class Bacteroidia; order Bacteroidales; family UBA10428; genus UBA10428. Next base: position 3,691 of record JAHEEB010000022.1, read on the forward strand.
ATTTTTACTTCATAATACAACTCATCATTCATCCTGCTTTCCGGCAGTGGCTTCTTAAAACCTCCTTCTTCGCCAGTTGTGTAATCGATAAGCTGGAAATTCGTTTTCTTATCGTTAATAATTATCTGAACATTAGAAAGAGGTTTACCTGTACTTCTATCAGTTATCAGACAAACCAGAGTAAATCCAGGATTCTTTTCAAGAGAAACAACCAGAGAAACTTCTTTCGCTTCATTCATATTTCTGGTTGAAAAAGACAAACTATTATCAAGATATTGATCTGCCACAGCCATTATTTTGAAATCTTTATCCGGTTCAGAGACAAAGAAAACGCTTCCATCAGAGGCAGTAACTCCTTCAAAATATATTTTACCATCTTGATCAAGCACTTTTATAGTTGAACCAGCAATGCCATCGTTGGTTTCTTTATCCCTGGCGATTACTTTTACCGGAATCCGGAAATAAACAGGACGGAAGAGTTGAAACGAATATATATCGTCATCGCCCATACCATTAGGCCTGTTCGATGCAATAAACCCGAATTTCTGCTGCTGATCGAGGAAAAAAGAAAAATCATCGCTTTTGCTATTCAAAGGAATTCCTAGGTTGGCTACTTTTTTAAACTCTCCATTTTCATCTGGCTCGGCTACAAATATGTCCAGTCCGCCTAATCCAACCTGCCCATTGGAAGAGAAAAATAAGATACCCGATTCGTGATAAAAAGGGAACAATTCATCTCCTTCAGTATTAACTGGTGAACCAATATTTACAGGAGTTCCATAACTACCATCTGAATTCATTTCTACATAATATATATCGGTTCCTCCTCTACCACCAGGCATATCTGAAGCAAAAAACAACCGGTGGTTGATCTCATCAATCGAAGGGTGACCCACAGAATACTCCGAGCTATTAAAAGGAAGATCAACTAGTTCTGTTATTTTGGCCCCTAAAATAGTACATTTTAATATTTTAAGATTGTTTATGCCTTTGCTGCTATTCGTTTTTCGACCATTTAAAAAGTTATTCCGGGTAAAATACATAGTAACACCATCTTTGGCAAAACAAGCAGGGCCATCGTGAAATTTAGAATTTATCTTCTTCCCATAAGCAACAATGGGAGTTAAGCCAGAATCGGTTTTTGTTGTTGAGTATATATTAAGAAAAGGCTTTTCATCCCATGCGTATTTGTTCTGGATAGTCATTTCAACATCTCGGGCCGATACAAAAACAATTTTGTTGTTTTGAGAAAAAGCACCAAAATCGGAATAAACTGAATTTAATTCTGCAGCGAGCTTGAGTTTGCAATTCTCTGGAGCTGTACTTATGGTTTTAATAAAATCTTTCGATTGTGAATACATTATACCACGGGAATCAATACCCGACATATAATGAAATTTTTCCATCCACTGCACTGATTGTTCATATTTCCCATTACTCCTCAGCATTTGAGCATAATTGTATATATCTTCTGCTTTAGCTGTATCTGATGCAACAATTGCAGCATACATAATTTCGGCTTTATCAGTAGCTTCCGTATGCCTGTAACATTCGGCCAGACGTTTAGTTGCCAAAGCTTTATCAAAATTAGCAGCATATAACACTTCATACAAACCAATAGCTTCGGTATAAGCAAAATGATCGTATAATAACTCTGCCTTTCTCAGTTTTGATTCATTCAAAATTTTGAGAGCAGATGATTTCAGTCCATCTTTAGTAGTTGAATCAGATTGAGCTTCACTCTTGTTACTAAAAACAAACATCAGCAAAGTAATAATGATTCCTTTGAACACTAAAATCCGGAAAAACAAAATTCTTATTCGATTCATTGTCTTTAGTTTTAAAAATAGCGTGGCGAAAGCATTTTTTCTCTTTTGTAATTAAAGTCATAACCAATCATAATTTCATGCGATCCGGCGCTGGCTTTTCTTAGATCTGAAACCATGAAATCGTAAGCATAACCAGCCCGCAATTGGTCTGTTATTTTCAATTCGAGTAAGGCTCCAAACGATTCACCTCGTCGGTAGGCTGCTCCCAGCAATAGTTTTTCACGAAATAAAAAATTAGCTGTTAAATCGAAGCTAACCGGAGCACCCGATGTAATTTTTACCATAGTTGTGGGCTTGAATTTAATATGTTCATTTATATCCAACACATATCCGCAAATGAGGAAATAATGACGGCTCTGTGATATTTCAGTAACCTGTGTAGTGCCTTCAATCTTGTTTTCTAATAATTTTGGGGTAGAAAGTCCAATATACCAGCGATCGCTGTGATAAAACATCCCAAATCCAAAATTTGGAAGTATCTTACCTGATATATCTGATTTAAAAGCTTCGTCCGTTGCATCACCGGTTTCAACCGAAGTTAATTTTGCGGCTAAAAGGTCCATGCCACCTTTTAGGCCAAAAGAAAGCTTTGAATTATCGTTTACCCGAACAGTATATGAATAATCGACAAAGAGCAAAGTTTGATTAATTGGGCCAATCCGGTCGTTCACCACTGTGAATCCAAGTCCCATATTGTAGTTAATGAAAGGGGTGTGAGCAACAAATGTTTGTGTAAGCGGGGCTCCATCTATACCGACCCATTGCATCCTCGACAGTGCTGACAAACTCAATACACCTCTACTTCCGGCATATCCTGGATTTATTGACAATGTATTGAAAAGATAATGGGTATACATCGGATCTTGCTGAGCATGCACACCTGCAAACGAAAACAAGATAAAACCAACCAGTAAAAATCTACTTCTCATTTTATTGATTTGAAAATTCATTATAAAATGTACCATTGGCATGTTTTTTATTTTCTGTTTGTTCATTCTCATACTTTATTTGTTATTATTAGCGGGATATATAGATATACCCAGCCTTTTCTTTAGAACCATCGCCCGGATCAAATACATAAAAATAAGTACCAGCAGGCAGTTTGTCGTTTCCAATGGTCAGGCTGCCATTACTTGCACCGTCCCAGTCGTTGTTGTATGGTTTAGCTTTATAAACAACATTCCCCCAACGATTATAAATAGTAATGCTGTGATTTGGATAGTTTTCAAGTCCGCGGATAACAAGAAAATCGTTCACATTGTCTCCATTTGGCGAGAAGCCTTCGGGTACATGCACCACCTGGTCACAATTATCCTTATCACGGTAATTTGGAATCTGATCATTATCACAATCATCCGTACCATCGTCAATATCAAGGATATTATCGTTGTCGGAATCTTTATCACGATAATTAGGCAAACTATCATTATCTGTATTTTCAAGAATAATGTTGCAGAGATCGGATAAGTTTCCTAAAGCTTCAACCGAATCAGGTATATTATCAGCATCGCTGTCTGTTTCGAGATAATCAGGATTTCCATCACCATCAGTGTCGAGAGTAGTTGTTTCGACATAGTCTGGCAGACCATCTCCATCGCTATCTTTTGGTATTACTGCTACATAAACAATACCAGATGTGCATACCGGTGTTGGATCGCAGACTTCGTATGTGAATGACTCTATTCCACAGGTTATTTCTCCTCTATGATATATAAGATTTCCATCGCTTGTTACTTCTACATTTCCATTTCCTGGTTGGGTAGTAATTGTAATAACAAGTGGATCTCCATCCGGATCTCTTGCTATGTCATCCATATCAATAGTAATCAAATCATTAATGCAATCAATGGTATCATTAAAAGCAACCGGAACATCGTTCACAGCAGTAATAACCAAATTAACAGTAGCAGTATCGCAAGCAGAAGGACTTCCGTCATCACAAACAATATAACGGAACATATCAGAGCCATTATAGTTTAATTCGGGGGTATATGCAACTGATCCATCAGCATTTACAGCTACAGAACCATGCAGCGGTCCGCTTCCTGCTAAAATACTGATACTTAACACTCCGCCTTCGGGATCTGTACTATTTAATTTCACATCGATATTTATCGGAGTATCTTCATCGAAAGTAATGGTTTCCGAAACTGCAACAGGTGCATCATTTACTGCATTTACAGTAATGTTCACAGTGGCATCTGATGAAGCATATACTGTTCCATCCGATCCATTCCAGCTAAAGCTGGTACTTCCGTTCCAATCAGAATTAGGAACAAAGGTAAGATTAATAAGATCTGCAACAGATATCTCATCATTCAGGGCTACATTTACACCTGATAGCTTTAGGCTTCCATTGGCCGGCAGACTCGTAATCTTTATTTTTGTGAGAGAGTTGCCATCTGCATCGAAAAAGGCACCCAAAAAGTCCGCAACGGTAAACGATAATATTTTGTCTTCATCTACTGAAACAGGAATATTGCTTACGATTGGAATTGTATTAATGGATGAAGTTACTGTAATATTTACATCAGCATTCATTATAGCATATTCATTACCATCGTAACCATTCCAGGCAAATATGGTTGTTCCATTCCATCCTGTATCAGGAACAAATATAAGGTTGGTCAGATTGGCAACAAAAATCTCATCTGCCAAAGTTATATCATTACCGGAGAGCTTTAAAACACCACTAGAAGGAAGACTTCTAATCTGAATTTTTGTTAAGGCATCACTTTCAACATCGGAAAAAGCCCCGATAAAATCAGCAATTGTAAAGTAAACCGTGTCATTGGTTAAAACAATCTTGGAAATATTACTTAATATTGGTGCATCATTCAATGCATTTATGACCAGGCTAACTGTGGCTGGGATTGATGCATATTCAATACCATCAAATCCATTCCACCCAAAACTTGTAATTCCATTCCAGTTAGTATCAGGCTTAAATGTAAGATTATCTATCTCCAATACCTGTATTTCGTCGTTAGTATTAACAACCACTCCATTGAGAATAAGTATACCATTTGACGGCAGACTTGTTATCTTAATTTTTGTAATGATATCGGCATCCACATCAGAGAATACATCCGTAAAATCAGATGCAGCAAATGTTATTACATTATCTTCGGCGGCAAATTTATCAATGTTTGATACAAGTGGCGAATCGTTTATTGAATTTACAGTTATATTAACACTGGCATTCAATATGGCATATACTATTCCATCAAATCCATTCCACCCGAATGTAGCTGTTCCGTTCCAGTTAGCATCCGGCACAAAAGTCAGGTTATCAATGCTTGCAACAGGAATTTCATCATTTATATTTACATTCACCCCTGACAACTTCAGAATTCCACCATCAGGTAAACTTGTAATCTTAATATTTACAAGCAAATCGCCTTCATTATCTGTAAATTCACCAGTAAAATCGGTAGTTACAAAATTCAATATATGATCTTCATCAACTGATTTCCCAATATCACCAACCATCGGAGGCGTATTTGGTGTTGAAGAGATTGTAATATTCACATCTGCCTCTATTGCAGCATATTCAGAACCATCGTAACCATTCCATGCAAATAAAGTTGACCCGTTCCATCCTGAAACAGGGGAATATGTCAAATCCCCAAGATTAGCCAAACTTATTTCATCATCCGCTTTTACTGAAATTCCCGAAAGATAAAGTATGCCATTTGCCGGAATACTGATAATCTTTATTTTAACCAGTTCATCGTTATCTACATCGGAATAGGCACTTATAAAATCTGTTACAGAAAAAGTTATAGAATTATCTGTTAATGCAAACTTGTATATATCGCTCACCGTAGGTGTATCATTCACCGCATTCACGGTAATATTCACCTTTGAATCAATTGCTGAATATACGGTTCCATCAAATCCATTCCAACCGAAATATGTACCTCCATTCCAATCAGCATCAGGGATAAAATCAAAATTATCCAAATCAGCAATCAGAATTTCATCATTTAAACTGACATCAATTCCTGACAATTTAAGCGTTCCATGAGCAGGCAAACTGGCAATCATTATCTTTGTCAAAGAATTTCCGTCAATATCTGCAAACGCACTGGTAAAATCTGTGCTTACAAAGTTTAACGTGTTATCCTCGTTTATATTCTTTATTATAGGGCTAAGTTCAGGAGAATCATTTTCCGGACTTACATTAATAATGACACTAGCGGCTAATGCTGAATATTCATAGCCATCAAAACCTTTCCAATCAAAGGATGTATTACCATTCCAGTCAATATCCGGTTCAAAAGTAAGATTACCCAAATCTATCTTCTCAATTTCATCATTAAGATTTATTGCTACCCCGGATAATTTTATAATACCATTTGCTGGCAGACTGATAATCTTAATTTTTGTCATTGAATTACCATCTGCATCCGAAAATACAGATGTAAAATCCAAAATAGCAAAAGTTATGGCTGCATCCTCACTTCCTGATTTGCTTATATCATGAACAATTGGTGCATCATTAACCGGATTGATTGATATATTTACAGTTACAGTATCACCATCGTAAAGGCTATCATTTGTTTTGTATGTAAAAACATCACTATTTGATTCGCTTCCATCGTGAACATATGTAAATGAACCATCCGAGCTTAATATCAGGGTTCCATGCAAAGGGTCTTTAATTTTAATTGCCGTCAGAATGTTTCCGTCATTATCGTAATCATTTGCCAATACACCTTTAGCAGCAATAGCAAGAGACCCCCCTTCATCAACAGTGTAATTATCGACTACAGAAACAGGTATGTTGTCATTAAGGTTATTTAAATCAATAGTTATAGAAGCATCATCGTTTATTGTTCCATTACTGGCGCGAACTATTAACTCAAAAAAGTGAGTGGTTTCATAATCGAGCCTGGTAGCATCGAATACCGTTATAACTCCTGATGAAGCATTTATTGAAAAAGCACCAGAAGAATTACCTCCAATTATAGAATAAGTCAGATTATTATTATCTGAATCCACATCGAGGCCTGAATTTTCATCATTAATATCAATAATTACAGTTCCATTTGTTGAATTCTCATTAATATGAACAGCGTTATTTGCAATATTTGGTCCGGCACAGGTTAATATTGCTACTGTAACTGAAGTTCTTAATGGTGATTCGCATCCGGAAACAGTTTGGCTGGCAAAATATGATAAACCATTTGATAATGATGTATTAGAGGATATAACATTTCCCGATGAAGATGCATCGTACCATATAATATTTGATCCGGTAATAATAATATCCGCTATAGTAGGACTGTTGCCCGAACAAAAACTCTGAGAACCCGAAGCAGCTGGTGCTGCAGGTGTAGAAGTAACCACAACATCTACAGCAAATCGTGCTGTAGATTCACAACCATTTACTGTCTGACTGGCATAATAAGCTGTGCCATCAGCCAAAGGTGTACTTAAGGCTACAACAGTTCCGCCAAAAGGAGCTGAATACCAAATAACATTACTACCTACAATAATAATATCCGATAATTTTGGATTGTTATCACTACAAAATGACTGTGAAGTACTTCCTGCAGGTGCTGTTGGTGTTGTTTTTATTTCTATTGTTACACCAAGCCTGGATGTTGATTCACAACTACCAACGGTCTGGCTTGCATAATAAATATTACCATCTAATAATACTGTGGATTCTGATAATCCGATTCCACCGATTAAGGAATCATACCAAATAATATTACTACCTGATACGATGATATCAGAAATAACCGGATTATCTGCACTACAAAACGATTGAGATATGCTTCCTCCAGGTGCGAGTGGTGTTGCAGGCTGAATATTGATAACAGCATCTTCAGAGCTAACCGATGTACAACCACTACTATTCGTAACAGTAAAAGAATAAGTTGTACTCTCAGAAAGTCCTGTATAATTATATGTTGTGCCAGTACCTGTTTTAGTCGAGCCTGAGGAGGGAGTAATTGTCCATGTACCAAAAGCAGGCAATCCGCTTAAAGCAATACTTCCTGTGGCTGTAAAACATGTTGGTTGTGTTATTGTTCCAATTACCGGAGCTGTTGGCGTAGCAGGCTGGGCATTTATTACAGCATTTGCCGATTCTGTAGATGTGCATCCGCTTGCATTGGTTACTGTGAAGGTATAAGTTGTACTGGCGCTTAATCCGCTGAATGTATAGGTTGTTCCTGTGCCGGTTGCCGTTGAACCGGAAGAAGGTGTTATTGTCCAGGTGCCTGATGCAGGTAATCCGCTTAATGCAACACTTCCTGTGGCTGTAACACAGGTTGGCTGTGTTATGGTTCCAATTACCGGAGCTGTTGGTACTGAATTAACAATAAATGCTCCAGAAGCATCGCTTGTTGCATTCCCACAGGTACCGGTAACAATACAATAATAATATAAAGTACCAACTATTTCAGAAGAGGGTGTATATGACAATGAAGTAGCCCCACCAATAAGACTGCCGCCAGTATTAGAAGAAGAAGTGTTGCTGTACCATTGATAGCTAAGTCCTATTCCACTTGCTGTTATGGAAATTGATGTAAAAGCTCCATTTTGACATTGGGTCTGACCCGCAATAGATTGTCCGGTAATGGAGGTGGAGGAATATAATGTTACCGTCACTGCCGTGCGTGAACTGCTTATACAAGAGTTCTGTGATGTTTCCGCATAATATATTGTACCATTCACCAATGTTGTGCTACCTGATAATGAACTACCACCCGATGGAGATAAATACCATAAAATTGTCCCTGGTCCTGAAAGTGAGGCAACTAAATTGTTTACAACAGCCCCAGAACAAAAGCTTTGTGATGCATTTGCTGTTGGCGATGCTGGCGTACCGCTTTGCACAAGCACTGCCGTTCGGCTACTACTTATGCAATTTGTTGTAGTATTTTGCGATTGAGCATAGTATGTTGTACCTGAAACTAAGGCTGTGTTAGATGGCAAACTTGAGCCTCCGGATGAGGCATTATACCAGGTTAGAGAATAGCCTGAAGGGACTGATGCCGACAAATCGGCCAATGTTGTTGTACCTGAGCCGCAATAAATTTGCGGAGATGATGCTGTTGGTGCGGTTGGTAAAGGGTTTACTGTAAATGATATATTTCCCGACATAAGCGTAGTACAACTTGTCAATGGCACTTTTGATGCTTTAACATAAAGAATTACATTCGCAGTTAACAAGTTGGTAGTTAGATCTAAGTTATTACCAGCGCCCAAAGCACCGTATCCATAAGATGTACCATCACTCAAAACAGGAGTGTAAATTACTCCGGCTTCTGCATTTTGTACTGTTATTGTTCCATATGTATTGGCACATAAGGTTGTAATACTTGCTCCAATAGTTTTATTTGCAGGCACCTGACACTGTACCGTTGCCGTAGTGCTACTCAAGCTGCTTTCGCATCCTGAACCGGTAAGAGTAACCTGTACTGTACTGCCCACAGACAAATCAAAAGAATTCAATCCGGACACTGTCCAGCTCCCTGCAGCGTTAATAACAACCCCACTACCAACAAGAGCTTGGTCTACATATAATTTCAAAGTTACAGGGTATGTTCCTCCAGAAATTGTACCACTTGCTGAGGTTTGACCCTCTGTGGGTGTAGTTATACTAAGTGTATACCCAGAAATACTTGTTTGAGTAGAAATAGTTACCGGATTTGAGTCGACACTTGGGGTAAGACATGTACCTGAAGTAACCTTAGCAACAATAACATTTCCTGATGTCAACGTTAAGCCGGTAATAGTCCATATGCCTCCAGACTGCACTGTTGTTGATCCGAGAAATGTACCAGATGAACTATTTTGATATAGTGAAATGGTAGTTCCAACAGCTTCACCAGAGAATCCACTAATTGAAGTAACTGGTGAAGTAGCCGAACAACCCGAAAAGTTTATAATTGGTTTAACAGCTGTACGTGTAACTGCTACTCCGGCCGAAGCCGCTGATAAACATTGACCGCTTACAATTTGTTTTGCAGTGATTACCTGACATAGTGATAATGAAGACACTGTCGCAGTCCAGGCATATGGAGTTGCAGCAGCAGAGGCTGTTGTAGCAATTTGGTTACCATCAGCATAAATAAGAATTTGTGAACTAGCGGCAGTTCCATTGCCTGAAATGCTGGTTGTAGATGTTGTAATGCTACTAGTGGATATTGTAGGAGCTGTGCTTGTTCCACCTGTTGCATAATCACAAGAAACATAGTAGGAGGATATACATTTACCAGGTTCTTCCATTCTGAAATAATACACATCCGAACCAAAACAATTTCCAGTTTGACATTCGAAAGAAAAAGTTTGTGGATTTGTTGTCGTTATAACCGGATTTGTAATACTATATTTTAAATCGGTAACGGTACGCAAAGAATAATTCGAGGTATATAAATATACTTTTGTCCCTACAGGACGACTGATAGTAATCGAATAACCTTTACCTCCTGAAACTTTCGTAATTTCAGCAGATGTAGGAATACTGGTCTGAACCGAACAGTTTGTGACTGTCACAGGGTTGCAGTTATCATAGGAAGTACCTTTACCGGTTGCAGTAATTGTAGCTTTAACAATTTGTCCAACTGTCAAAGTAACAGCAGGACTCAGGGATGAAACATTTATAGACCATGGACTTCCTGTAAAAGTGGTTGACCCACTTCCTATAAGAGTAGTACCATTACTTTGATATACATATACATATACAGTTCCAGCTGATTCGGATGTTG
>JAHEEB010000335.1:0-1088 GCA_024640925.1 Bacteroidota bacterium
AATACAATAACAAATGAATATATCATCAACATACATAATATATATCATCACGTTATGTATTTAGAGCAGGTTTATTCCGATTAATTTTAGTCATATCAATGTTTAACTAAAAAACCAAGCTATGAAAATGACTAAATTATTGATCGTCTGTTCAATCCTTTGTTTTTCTTTTTTAAAAATCAATGCGAAAGATACTACCTATACATTTGTTTTGGTTCATGGGGCATGGCATGGGGCCTGGACATGGTATGAACTGGAGTATGAGCTTGTTAAAGCAGGCAACACCGTTATTAGTATCGATTTGCCAGGGCATGGTATTGATACCATCAAACCTGAAAATATAACTCTGGTCGATTATCAGAATTCGGTTGTCGAGGTCCTCGATGGTTTAAGCGGATCCGCCATTCTGGTTGGACACAGCATGGGTGGGATTCCTATATCGCTGGCAGCTGAAGCTCGTCCCGGAAAAGTTTCGAAGCTCGTTTACCTGGCTGCATTTTTGTTGCAAAACGGACAATCGATGTTTGATGTTGCTTCAGCCGATTTGGAATCAATGATTTTACCTGCATTAATTATTGATCCTCCACATATGATTATTGACCTTGACAAAACCTACATCAGGGATATATTCTATGGTGAATCTACCCTGCAATACACCATACTTTCAGAAAAATTGCTCCGCCCGGAACCGATGATGCCTATTATTACACCCATAACTATTTCCAGCCAGTATAATTCGGTACGAAGGTTTTATATTGAGACAACATACGATAAAGCTGTAACACCTGAAATGCAAGCCATTATGTATACGGCCATGCCGTGCGAAGAAGTTTATACGCTTCATTCAGAGCATTCACCTTTCTTTTCAATGCCTGAAAACCTAAAAAATGTACTCTTGAAAATAGCTAAGGATGATAACGCTTTAAAGAGTGCAGAAAAATCAATATCTACAGGTTCAAATATAGATGAATACAGCCCATTTCCAAATCCAACAGACGGGATAATCAATATTCCGAATATCAACAGGGAAACAAAGGTATATCTACTGAACCTTAATGGTCAGCTCCAGGGTGAATATATATCAGATA
>JAHEEB010000335.1:1098-5716 GCA_024640925.1 Bacteroidota bacterium
AATATATTGTAAAGATAGTATCTCCGGGAAAAACTATTTTGAAGATTGTTACTTATGCAAAATAGGAAAACCTCCCCTACCCTAACCTCCCCCTCATTGAAAAAAGGAGGGGAAGGATTTTTATTTTATCGGATGAATCTTTTTTTATAATAAAATGTGCATGTTGCATTCTGCTGAAGTGATCTGTTAAACTCTTTCCCCTAACTTGCTTTGAACAAAACGATTTGTGTTAAACAGATTGCCAACGCTTGGCTACCACTGGCGCAAGCGGCCGCTTGTGCCTGCCCAATAAATAACAATTACAGAATTTATTGACTGACTTTTAAACCACAATTTTTATAATATAAACTTTCCATTCGGAAACAGTGCTTGACTATTTATAACAATCTGGGTGAAGAAGGAATTGTCTATAAACCGGAAGATCATGTGTATAGTAGAGCAACGGATTATTACAGATTCAAAAAATTAATCGATATTGTTTTGATGGAATGACATGAAAGAAGCACAAGCGGATGCTTGCGCCATAATAAGAGAAGCATGTTTTATCAAAATTGACTGATTTTTTTGCTTGTTACTAAAATTTTTTACATTTTTGTTTATATAAAATAACTGTTATTGTAAAACATTTTTGAGATATTATTAATCAAATGAATAAACCCATACAAAATTGTTTTAGTTACTCATAAGAATGATTTTTTTACAACAAATAGAAGCAATTGATACTTATTAAAATTAATTATTGAAAATTATGAAAAGAAAATTTACATTTTCCGTTTTAGTAATCCTCCTCGGGTTTTCAAACTTATTAAATGCGCAGTTTACAAGTAGAAACAGCATTTGTTACGAAGAAATGGGTACCTTAACTATTGGCGATTTATATGATATTTCTGATTATTATTATCCTACTGCTGCATATTGGTTTTACATAAATGCCTATGACTCAACAGGGAGTTTTATTGGTAAAATAGATTCGGAATATAGTTATGGAGCTATAAATAGTAGAAAACTACCATTTCCAAATGTCTTTTACAATAAGAAATATGGAACAAATATGACTTTATTGCTTCATCTATACGTTAGCAAAAATTCTGGTAGTGGTACAACAGATCTTGGAACAAAAAACTATACTTTTTCAAGAGGCTATAATGATAAATTTGTCTTACCATCTGAAATATCCGTAATAGATGATTCCGGCTACCCACTGGATTCTATAAATCTGTTTGATTATATAACTGGTTCCGGCAAATCTGGAGTTTTTGCATCTTCGTCTGCAACAATCACAGACAGCATATGGAATATCAGCGATTTGAGTACAAGTAAAAATCTGTGGTCCAGTTCATCAACCATCTTTTACCTACCGACAAAAGTTAACGGATGTGGAACTGAAAGCGTAAGCCAAACCACACAACTTAAGGTAGACTTTGATTTTGATGCAAATATTAAGCTATGTCGCTCAGGGGAGAATGTTGACCTGATGGAATATGTAAACAAACCTCTTCCAATAACATATACCTCTATAAAATACACTGGTGGTTTTATTTGTGATGTTGCAGATGATGCAATTAGCGGAACTATGTTTGATCCAACAAAAGTTCCTTCAAACACTTCTTCTGTCACTATAAGTTATCGCTTTGTCCAGAGAACAGTTGAAAATGTTGAGAAACAATTTGCAACAGGTTCCTTCTCTATATCATTGCTCGATGCACCTGCAACACCGGTAATTAATCTTGACAAAACAAACTATTGTGCTGGCAGTTCCGCCAGCGTATCTCTTACGAACACAATCAACGATTATTATTTGTATACCAAAGAAGATACATTCCATTTAACTACTCCTGTTACCATCGATAATCTTTCCGAGGAATATAAAGTAATTGCTGCAAATAAAAACACAGATGGTTGCTATTCAAAAACAGAATCTGTAATTCCGGTTGACTCTGTAAATGCCGATTTTACTGTTTCAAATTTAAAACCAACTATAGGTGAAACTGTTGTATTTGAAGCAGCTTTTACAGGGGCAGAAAGTTACACCTGGAGTATTGATCCTTCAAAAACAGAACAGCAAATCAATTACATTTTTAATACAACAGGTTCAGTAAATGCTAAACTTACTGTTGAATCTAAAAATGGTTGCATTGTCGAACAGACAAAAGAAATAGAGGCAATTAAAGGAAGTGGTTCAGCTAGTCCATTATATACTTCGAAAGATATAAATATCTGGCCACTGCCTGTAGAAAATGAAATCCATGTTCGTATTCCCGAAATTACCAACGCAGTTGTTGCAATAACCGACTTAAGCGGTAAAATCGTTTTCTCCAGGAATACTGAAGAAGAAACCAACACGTTTGATGTTTCCACCCTAAAACAGGGCATGTATATTCTTACGGTTAAAATGGGTAAATCTGTTACTGTAAAGAAATTTATCAAAGAATGATATTTTTAAAAGCAATAATAATGAGGCCGATGAAATTCGGCCTTTTTTTACTCCTTTTCCGATATACATCGAAACAATAAGCCCGTCATCACGAAGCAGTTGTATAAATTACACATTCTGTCCGTCGCATTCTCAACACTGGCGCAAGCGGGCGCAAGCGTCCGATTGTGCCTGCTCTATTATTAACTATCATCCTATTTATGACAAAAAAAGGCTGTCCTTTTGAGACAGCCTCTTCTATTTTATTTAATGGAAACAAATTTATTCAACAACAATTTTATGAGATTCGGTTTGTGTACCTGAATTTACATTAATAATGTATAAACCTTTAGCAAAACTGCTTAAATCAAGGGTTTGTTCTTTGTCGAGTTCACCTGAACAAACAACCATACCGGCGCTGTTATAAACATTGTAGCTGGCCAAAGAGCTAGATTTAAGAGTGAAGAACCCATTGGAAACGTTCGGATATACCTGACTGAAGGCATTATCATTAATGGCATTATGAGTAGCTGATAGCGTGGTTCCCAAATCTTTTAAACTTATCTCGTCATAAAGGAAACTAAAAACAGGACCTGCGGCTGCTGTAGGATTATAAGAACCATTCTTTGAGATCACATACCAGGTTGTAGTACTAACTGTATCAGGGATAAAGATAACTTCAGAAGTTAATGTATCATTAGCTCCAGAGCTAGCCTTTACATTATAAAATACCATTGCATCTATAAACTTACCATCAATTCCAGTAGCATCCCCTTGATTCCAAGTATCAAATGTGTATTCAAAATCTCCAACAACAGGATCATAAGAGGCTCCATCGACTGGTTTACTCCTTGAAAGAAAAACTTGAAACCAAGCACCATAACTATTGGCATTTGTTATTGTTTCAGTAGAAGCATTCTTAATCAATCCCGAAAATTTATAATAATGACCTGGAACAATTGTTATGGCCTGATAAAAAATGGATTCTATCTGACCTTGACCAGTAACCAACATACAACCACCTGAACCAAGAGAAGGAAAATCATTGGTATAGTTGAACTGGAATGTAGCTGAGTCTGCAGAAGTTTTAAACTCTCCATCAACATACCATTTAGAGACATCCTCCATATTGCCGCCCACAATAAGTTCCTGGGCATTCAAACCAATTGCCGAAACGGCAACCAACGTAATGTTTAGTAATAATTTTTTCATACGATAATTTTTTTAATTTGTATTTGTATAAAAATTAAGTTGTTGGGTATAATTAGTAAGTCACTTATTCAAAGGATAAAGTTAATATAGACTTTTCATTTTGTGTTATTATTTTATTAAAAAATAAATTGCTTTTCCTGTCACTGCTCAATAATAGAAGAAATAATTTCCTTATTTTTATAACCCTAACTCATAAATGGCATAGCTATGCCAGAACTACTCTTTCCTCTATAGCTTTTTGTACTGAGCACTATAACAACAAAAAAAGAGGCGGCCTCTTTCAATATCGAAACACTTAAATTTATTCCTTAATAAATCTACTTATAAATATGTATTCTTCCTTTTTTATGGTAAGTATGAATACCTTTATGACTTACGGTTATAGAAAATGTATTCATTTTATTGATAAAATTCGGCTAATTCCTGAGACTCATTTATTTTAAACATCTTTGTTTTACTTTCCTTAATGGTCTCCTGTTCATCTTTTTTCTCATATTGCTCATATTTAACTTTTATATTGAATTCTTTATCGATCTCAAAAGAAGTTCGAATTCCAAGATAAAAATCTTCATTTGGATTCATGTCAATATAATAATTACCTCCAACACTCATATAAGAAATCTTATTGTTCTCCCTATTAATGATAACCATGTACAATGTTGAATTGTCACCACAATCATCACTAGAAATAATTAATACATTGGATTTTGGAAGTTCAGTAAAAAAATGACAATATAGATTGCTCATGTTTGAACATTTAAACCTCTCAAAATATGGTAAAAAACATTCAACACTAGCAGTGACTAACTGTCTTGCATCTTTAATATCTTTATATGTAATAGGGAAATTTAAATTGGGGCTTGACTTAATACAGCTAGAAATTTTTGCTGGAAGAACTCTTTTAAATGATACCAGGTAATTTCCTTCTTCCCAAACAAGTAAGTCCGGAAAAATTAATACTTCTTTAAAACCAATATCTGAAAGACTTATATC
>JAHEEB010000336.1 GCA_024640925.1 Bacteroidota bacterium
ACAGACCCCCTGGTTGGTTATCCGATTTATGGCAATAAATCCTCGGCCTTGCAGGCAGGTGTTTATATCCAGGAAGAATGGCGACCTATTGAAAAGCTCACCCTTCGTGGAGGCTTAAGATACGCTTACATTGAAAACACAATTGATTTAATGAACAGCATTAACCCTGAAGATAAAAATTTATCATGGAGCAAGCTCTTATGGAGTGCAGGTGCGAGATACAGGATAAATGACAGGATTGCTCTTTATACAAACGGTGGAAGCAGTTTTAGTGCACCCGGTCTTAAATCGATTGGTGGCACAATATCCATTAGTGAATTTGGGGTTACAGGTCACAACGGCCAATTACCCAATCCTAACCTTAAACCGGAAAATGGTACAGGGTTAGATGCCGGAGTGGATTGTAAACTTCCGTTCCATCTAAAATTGAGTGTTCGTGGATTCTATACACTCCTTCAGGATGGAATTATTGATAATATTGTTAGTCAGAATCCTTCGCAAACACAGTCGATAAACGCCGAATCAACATCTAAAGGGGGCGAAATTGAGGTTTCACAACGAATCAGTTCAGCAATTACATGGTATTTTAATGCTACATACATGATTACAAATATCAAAAACAAAGTAAACTCAGACCAAAACAATGTTGAAGTACCTTTTTCGCCAAAATCTATTGCGAATATTGGAGGAAGTTATAATACACCATTCGGACTTTCATTCGTACCTTCGCTCAACTACAATGGTGGTTTTTATGATGGAATATCAAAAACCGACCGTCAATGGTACACTCAGGGTTTAATATTGAATATTTATATTTCTCAACAACTTGCTAAAAGCGATGTGTACAAAGTAGAGTTTTTTTCTCAACTCTATAATATCACCAATAACAACTTCAATTTACCCTGGCAATTTATGAATCCCGGATTCTCCGGCATGTTTGGTATGAAAGTAACTTTTTAAGTAAAAAAATAGTATTATGACAAGCGCTGATGAATAGAAATCAAACACATATAAATTTCAGTTTACAGATTATAATTGTATTCCTTTTTATTTTTCTATTGGGTTCCGGCACAATGCTCCAGGCGCAATCTGACGAACAGACTATGAAAGCAGTTGCGTTAGAAAAATTATCGCTTTTTATATCGTGGCCCGAAAACACACCATCAAAAGAATTTGTAATTTGTGTATTGAATCAAAACCCACTTGGAGATATTCTCGAAGATGTGTATAAGGATAAGAAAATAAAAGACAAGAAAGTTAAAATTGTTAAAATAAAAAATCTTCAGGAGCTTACCGAATGTCAACTATTATTAATTCCTACGATTAATAAAAGTGAATTAAACAAAGTACTGAATTATGTAAAAGGAAAACCAATACTTACTATTTCAGATTCAGAAGGGTTCGCAGAAGCAGGTTGTTTTATAAACTTTTATGAATATGAAAACAAGCTTCGGTTTGAAATAAACCAGAAAAGTATGGAAAATGCAGGCTTTAAAATTGATTACCGATTATTGAAAGTATCAAAAGTAATAAATCCTGTAATTGAATGAATACATTTAAAAACATATCCATCAAAACAAAACTGGTAATTATCATTATATCTACCAGTACAGTTGCTTTAATTGCCGGATTAGCCACATATCTGATTTTTGATATGGCTCGTGTTAAAAATGAGATGAAAAAAAACGCTATCCTCAATGCAACCATAGTTGGACAATATGCAGCTGCCCCTCTGCTTTTTGGTTACAAAGAAGAGGCCCTTGATATAATGTCTAAACTTAATACAATACCATCCGTAATAGATGCCTGCTTATATAGTTCAGATTCTGATGAAATATTTGCTGCCTACCATAAAACAACAGATACTTCTTTTTGCTTTCCACATCTGCATGATGATGAAGCTTTATTCAAGGATGGTTTTTTGCATGTATTTTATGCCATTAAATATGAAGAAAAATATTGTGGGACAATTTATCTGCGAATCTCAGCCAGCGCTATTCACGAAAAATTAAGAAATAGTATATTAATCATGTCATCGTTGATTTTATTAATTCTGATATCGGTATTTTTTATAGCATCCCGTTTACAAAAATTAATATCTTCACCAATATTAAACTTAGCCGAATTAACCGCCACTATTTCGCAAAATCAGGATTTTACTGTTCAACTAAAGCAACAGGGGAACGATGAAGTTGGCATCCTTTATCAACAGTTTAATAACCTGTTGTCTCAATTGTTGAAAAGACAAAATGAAAGGGACAAAGCAGAGGAAAAAATTGTTAAGCTTAATCGTGTTTATGTTGTATTAGGTAATGTAAACCAAGCAATAGTTCACGTTCGGAAAAAACAGGAACTTTTAGATAAAATTTGTCAGATAGCTATTAACGATGGGAATTTCATTATGGCTTGGATCGGTATTGTCAACCCTGAAACAAATAAAGTTGAAGTAGTAGCTTCTTGTGGAAAAACGAATAACTATCTTGATAATATTAATATTGATTTAAACAATACTATATATAGTCAGGGTCCAACCGGTAAATCAATTTTAACTGGTAAGCATGTTTTTTCCAATGATATTGCAAATGACAAAGCAATGATTCCATGGCGCGAAAAAGCCCTGAAAAATGGATATAAATCTTCCATATCATTGCCTTTTAAAACTTCGGGTAATTTAAGAGGAGCCTTATCGCTGTATTCAGGTGATGAGAATTATTTTAATGAAACCGAACTTGAATTACTCAACAAACTGGCAATGAATGTCTCATATGCTCTTGAATTTATTAAGATAGAAACTGAAAGAAAACAAATTGAAGAAGTCTTAAAAGAAAGCGAAGCTCACTTCCGGTATTTGTTTGAGCAAAATCCAGCCATTTTGCTGATATATGAATTAAGTAGTCTGACAATGCTTGCAGTGAACGATGCTTTCATAAAACATTATGGATATACAAAAGAAGAAATACTATCCATGAAACTTACTGATCTATATCCGGAAAATGAGAAAGAAGCTATTACCAGTCTTATTAAGAAACTAATTGGACTTGTCTATGTAGGTGAATGGCATCATATAAAAAAGGATGGTACACAAATTACCATAGAGGTTAATTCGCATGGATTATCATTCCAAGGTCGTTCAGCACGCATTGGCGTTATTAATGATATTACAGAACGCAAACAGGCCGAAAAAGCTTTACGCGAAAGCGAGGAAAAATACCGACGCATTGTGGATACAGCAAACGAAGGTATTTGGACTCTTGACCAGGACACCCGCACCACTTTTGTTAACGCAAGAATGGCTGAAATGCTTGGCTATAGCGACAATGAAATGATGATTGGCCGGCTAATAACGGACTTCATGTTTGAAGATGACTTGCCTGATCATTATGAAAAAATGGAACGCCGTCGAAAGGGTATATCTGAAAACTATGAACGTCGTTTCATGCATAAAGATGGGCATGCTGTGTGGACAATAGTTTCCGGGTCATCTATTTTAGATGATAAAAACCTTTTTATGGGTACCGTTGGGATGATCACCAATATAACGAACCGTAAACAGGCTGAAGAAGAAATCTTAAAACTTAATTCGGAGTTGGAGAATCGTGTAATCGAACGCACAGCACAATTAGAATCGGCCAACAAAGAACTCGAAGCCTTTTCCTATTCCGTATCACACGATTTACGTGCACCCTTACGACATGTGAGTGGTTTTTTGGAATTGTTAACAAAACGCAATTTTGAGCAATTAGATGATAAGGGCAAACATTATGTTCAATCGATTTTGGAGGCTTCGAACCAAATGGGGGTTTTAATCGACGACTTGCTGAATTTCTCACGTGCAGGAAGAACGGAAATGAAGATGGACAGCATAGATATGAACCGCTTAATCAAAGATGCATTATCCATATTAGAAAATGAAACAATGGGAAGAACAATTGAATGGAAACTGGCTCCAATGCCCAATGTATATGCCGATTATTCCATGATGCGGCAAGTATGGGTAAACCTGCTCGGTAATGCTATAAAGTATACCCGAAAAAGAAAGGTTGCCAAAATCGAAACAGGAATTACAACAGAAGCCGACGAAATTATTTTCTTTATTCGGGATAATGGCGCAGGTTTCGATATGAATTATGCTCAAAAGCTTTTTGGTGTCTTCCAACGGTTACATCCCATGGAGGACTTTGAAGGAACAGGCATTGGATTAGCCAACGTCCGTCAGATTATTAAAAGGCATAAAGGTCGCACATGGGCAGAAGGAGAAGTTGACAAAGGAGCTACTTTTTATTTTTCATTGCCAAATAGGCATTAGGGATTAGGCATTAGGATTAGGGATTAGACATTAGTATGGCCCAGCCCACTGCCCACTGCCCACTGCCCACTGCCCACTGCCTATTGCCTATTGCCTATTGCCCATTGCCTATTGCCCATTGCCTATTGCCTATTGCCTATTGCCTATTAACTAAAAACTAAAAACATGATAAAAACCTATAAAGATTTAAAAGTGTGGCAAAAAAGCCTTGATTTAGTTGAATTAATATACCAGATTACGGAAGAGCTACCTTCAAAAGAAAATTTCGGATTAGTTTCTCAAATGCAAAGAGCTTCCGTTTCAGTACCTTCAAATATTGCAGAAGGATATGGAAGGCAATCATCTGGTAGTTATGCTCAATTTCTTTCCATTGCCAGAGGCTCATTATTTGAACTGGAAACACAAGTTGAATTGTGCTTTCGGTTAAAATACATCCGGAAAATTGAAACTGAAAAAATTTATACTATAATCACAGAAATCAGCAAAATGCTAACAGTATTAATTTCTAAAATAAAAACAAAAAACTAAACTATTGCCTAATCCCTACTGCCTAATGCCTATTAACTATTGCCCATTAACTATTAACTATTGCCTATTGCCTATTGCCCATTGCCTATTGCCTATTGCCTATTGCCTAATTACTAAAAACTAAAAATATGATAGAACTAAAAAAAATCTTATTAGCCGAAGACAATCCCAAGGATATAGAACTTACCCTTGAGGCATTGGAAGATAGCCTCCTGGCAAACAGGGTGGTTGTTGTAAAAGATGGTGTTGAAACAATGGAATATCTGCGATGCGAGGGGCAATATGCCAACCGCGAACCTGGTCTGCCTTCCGTTTTATTGCTCGATATTAAGATGCCACGGAAAGATGGGATTGAGGTACTTCGTGAGATACGAAGTGACCCACAACTAAAATTACTCCCTGTAGTTATGCTCACTTCTTCACGAGAAGATAAAGATTTGTTGAACAGCTATTATTTGGGAGTAAATGCATATGTTGTTAAACCCGTCAATTTTAACGGATTTATCGATGCTATAAAGCAATTGGGGATTTTTTGGGGTTTGGTTAACGAACTTCCCCCAGAGGTTAAACAATAATAAACATAAAAACAATTTGCATGAACGCAAAACTATACGCTTTGCTGCTAGAAGATGTTCGGAAAGATGCCGAACTCTTACAGGAAATGTTAATCGAAGAAGGCTTTGATCTGCAAATGGATGTTGTTGAAACAGAACCAGACTACGTATCATGCCTGAAACGACACAATTACGACATTATATTTGCCGATTTTACGTTGCCAGGTTTTAATGGAGAAGAAGCCTTACAACTTGCAAAAAAGATTTGTCCTTATGTACCCTTTATTTTTATATCAGGTACAATTGGGGAAGACAGGGCCGTT
>JAHEEB010000337.1 GCA_024640925.1 Bacteroidota bacterium
ATTAGCTTGTCAAAATTGCCTGGTCAGGGAATCTATCACATCTACTTTTTTGACTAAACAAAACCTTCATCAGGTTGAAGGAGCAATTAAGACTGTAAAAGCCGGAAAAGCTAAGGAACATTATTTCACAATTTCTACTACCTATTTTAATTTAGAAGATAAACAACGGGTTTTAGTGAGTCTGGACGATATTACTGAAAAGAAGGAATCTGAAGAAAAAATTCGCAAACTCTCTGCTGCTTTTGAACAAAGTAGAGCCACTATTGTAATTACAGATATTAAAGGAAATATTGAATATGCCAACCCACAATTTTCGAAAACTACCGGGTATAGTACGGATGAGGCAATTGGTAAAAACCCCCGTATATTAAAGTCAGATAAAAAAACATCAGAAGAGTACAAAGAATTGTGGGAAACTATTTTAAAAGGGAAAACCTGGCAGGGAGAATTTCTGAATATTACAAAAGATAAAAGGGAATATTGGGAGAGTGCGATTATTTCCCCAATTTTTGACAAAAACGGACAGATAATAAGTTTCATTGCAATTAAGGAAGATATTACTGAACGAAAACGAATTCAGGAGGAATTGGTGAGATCAGAAAAAGAACTCCGTTTGATGAATGAGGAAAAAACCCGGTATTTTTCAATTCTGGCTCATGACTTGCGTGGATTAGTAGGAAATACATATGCCTTTTCCGATTTATTATTAACCTATTTTGACACGTATTCAAGAGGTGAATTAAAAGAGAATATTGCCATTTTGGTTAATTCTTCGAAAGATTCCATTTCGTTGCTCGACAATTTACTTGAATGGTCAAAGGCTACTATGGGCAAAATTGTTATCACCCCAAGAGAGGCATATTTGTCTGAGATTGCCGGAAAAGTGGTGGAAATATTAACTGAATTGGCCGGGAAAAAGAAAATAAGCTTAGTAAATGAAATTGACAAATCACTTGTTGTTGTGACAGATGTAAACGTTTTTCAGACGATTATCCGCAACCTGGTAAACAATGCAATAAAATTTACTCATAAGAATGGAAAAATTACAATATCAGCCAATAGAACAGTAAATAACAATATTGAAGTTTCGGTGAGTGACACTGGGGTTGGAATGGAAAAAGCTACTATTGACAAATTATTTAAACCTGGAGAAAAAGTTATTACTCTTGGAACCAACGAAGAGGTTGGAACAGGGTTAGGATTAATGATTTGCGACGAGATGGTTAAAAAACTTGGTGGTACCATTCATGTTGAAAGTGAGGTAGGGAAGGGAAGCAGGTTCTATTTTAATCTTCCGGTGAAAATTCCGTCCGCTTAACCCACATCCAGGTTGAACCCTATGAGTGAAAAGTGAAGAGTGAAGAGTGAACAGGGAATAGGCAATAGGCAATAGGCAATAGGGAATAGGCAATAGGCAATAGGGAATAGGGAACAGGGAATAGGGAATAGGGAATAGCACCCTATATAGTTGTTTCAGTCCCTTCTCAGGTAAACTGTTTACACAATCTAATTTACACTCCCTCCTGATAGGTTGGCTTGTCTATACCTGAAATAGCTTGACACAAAATCAAGCGAATGAAAAAAGAAGAATTAGTATTTGCGAAAAAATTCAAGAAAGATTATCCGTTAAGTTTTAAACGATGGATAGCAAGAGCTATCGAATCGAAAGAATTTAGCATTCGGGAAGCAAAAGAGAAGTACTCATTAACAGAAGATGAAAGTACCTTTCGTGGTTGGATTGAACGGTATGGAGTTGAGAAAGAACTATCTTTGGCTCCTATGACCCTACAAGAAAAACAAGAAAAAAGCCTACTCGAAAAGCGAATCAAAGAACTGGAAAAAGCCTTGGAATATGCAAAATTAAAGAATATTGCCGTAGAGACAATGATCGATGTAGCCGAAGAACAATTTAGGATTTCAATCCGAAAAAAAGCTGGTCCCAAACAGTAAGTTTACTAAAACAAATGTACCCAGCCATTGGCACCGGTACAATTTGTTTACTGTTTGGGAAAAGCCGACAGGCTTGGTACGACACACAACAACGTAAAGGTCATGATGAGCTCGAAGAAACATTTGTACTTAAACTGGTAGATGAAATACGCCAGGAAATGCCCCGCTTAGGGACTCAAAAACTACATCACATGCTAGAGTCTAACTTTGCTGAACACCATATAAAAATTGGCCGCGATAAGTTTTATGATCTATTGGGACGACATGGTTACCTGTTGCGTTATCGCCGCAGAAAACCATACACCACCGATTCGCGCCACCGGTTCAAGAAGTATCCCAACTTAATCCGGGATTTATTATTGACCGGAGCAGGGCAGCTATGGGTAAGCGATATTACTTATATACGTTCAGGCAGTGGTTTCAACTACCTGAGCTTAGTTACCGATGCCTATTCGCGCAAAATAGTAGGATATAGCCTTTGGCCCAGCCTGGAAAGTGCAGGAGCCATAAAAGCTTTAGAAATGGCATTATCAGGCAATAAGCGCAGTAAAGGTGTAGTCCACCATTCTGACCGTGGAGTCCAGTACTGTTGCAACGATTATGTGCGGTGTATTGAAAAGGCTTGTATCCAACTCTCCATGACCGAGAAAGGCGACCCATACGAAAACGCCATAGCAGAGCGGGTTAATGGGATCTTAAAAACAGAGTTTGGGCTTTCGGATTATTTTATGAGCAACAGCCTTGCCCAGGAAGCCGTGAATAAAGCTATTGATATGTACAACAACCGCCGTCCACACGCAAGTTGCGATTACATGACACCTACCTTGGCTCACGACCAGAATGGCCCTTTGCATAAACGGTGGAAACAGCCGAAATGGAGAGAAGTACAGGAAGAAAAACATGTCAATTAAACCACTGATATTCGAGTTTTCAACAAAAGAAAAAAGTAGGCAAAAAAGAAAAGTTGTTAATAAAGAGAATAACCCCGAAAAGGGGTTATTTCCCTTTATTAACAATACTTACATCATCAACATCATGTGTTTTATGTTTAATAAAAAAGAAAGGGTAAACAATATTAGAATTAACAAAAACAATGTATCTCCAAAGCAGGGATAATATAACCCTTGTAAACAAATCCAGTATTAATAAATCAATAGCAATGAATTTTAAAGAATATCAACTAATCGGTAAAGAAAAATTAGAAATAAAAATTAATGTGTAAACTACAAAAAGAAATACCATATATTCGTGTAAGTTCTTAGTAGAAAAAATGTAAAACCTGTAAAGTTATTTCAGGAAGGGACACCCCGATCACTGATCACCGATCCCCGATCACTGATCACCAATCCCCGATCACTGATCACCGATCACCGATCACCGATCACCGATCACCGATCACCGATCACCGATCACCGATCACCGATCACCGATCACTGATCACCGATCACTGATCACCGATCACTGATCACCGATCCCCGATCACTGATCACCGATCACCGATCACCATATTATAAATAAATGTTAATTGTTGAATTTTAGATTGTAAAAACATATAAAGCTTATTTCAAGAGCAAGTATCTTTGGGGAATTAAAATGTTGAGAATGCAAAAAAGAATACAACAGATACTTAAACAAGAATCGCAGGCTATTATCAATATTCCTGTTAGTGAAAGCTATGAAAAAGCTATTGAGCAAATATACAAAGCTGTTCATATTGATCAGGGTAAATTGATAGCTAGTGGCATGGGCAAGGCCGGACAAATTGCCTTAAATATTGCAACAACATTCAGTGCCACTGGAACTCCGGCTGTTTTTCTTCACCCTAGTGATGCTCAACATGGAGATTTAGGAGTGATTCAGAAGAATGATATCTTGCTATTAGTATCAAACTCAGGAAAAACTAGAGAAGTTTTGGAATTACTTGATCTGTGTCGTAACCTTTGTCCTCAGATACATGTTATATCGTTGGTAGGAAAGGAAGATAGTCCGCTGGCCGAGGCTGCAAATGTTGTAATTACAACCGGTTATCCCGGTGAGGTTTGTCCGCTTGGCCTTACACCAACTACTTCAACTACTGTAATGACAGTTATTGGAGACATTCTTGTTGTTCTCATGATGGAGAAAATAAAATTTACTGCGCAGGAATATGCTAAACGCCATCATGGAGGATATCTTGGACAGAAATCAAGAAGTATAGCTAAAGGATAGATTTATCTAATACTCTCGTGATTTCTGAAATGTTTTTTGTAGGAATTTGATTATTATTGAATTAAGTTGTATTTTTTATAAAAAATAGAATAATTAATAGTATTGGAATAAATGAGACTGACCAAAGAAAATTCAATAGGACTTGTTATTGACATGCAGGAGAAACTGTTGCCCCATATCGAAGCAAACGATGAAGTGTTAAGCAAATGCATTATTCTGGTGAAAGGATTACGGGCAATGAACATCCCCATCATTACAACACAGCAGTATACTAAAGGATTGGGCAATACTGTTTTGTCTGTGACCGAGGCAATTGGAAACCCAACGTATATCGAAAAACTTACATTTAGTTGTTTTCGGGAAGTACAATTTGCTAATGCACTTAATAGTTCGGGTAAAAAAAATGTTTTAATATCAGGAGTTGAATCACATGTTTGTGTTTTACAAACCGCTCTTGATTTGCTTTATAGCAACTATACCCCAATTGTTATTGCCGATGCCATTGGTTCTCGTAAAAATTTTGAGAAAAAGATAGCTTTAGATCGCATGCGCGATGCAGGGTGCATAATATCGACAACAGAATCCATTTTGTTTGAACTTTGTCGACAGGCTGGTAATGATGTATTTAAAGAAATATCAAAACTTGTAAAATAGTTGACAGTATGCGCAAAATATATACTATAGGAGAAACTGTACTTGATATTCTTATAAAGGGAGATCAACCTATTGCAGCAAAAGCTGGAGGAGCCTGTTTAAATACGGCAGTTTCTTTAGGCAGACTTGGATTGCCTGTTAATTTTATTGGTGAATACGGGCTCGATGAAGTAGGAAATTTTATCGAGAAGTTTTTGCTCAATAACAATGTTACAACGGAATATGTTTACCGGTATTTCGATGGTAAATCAGCTTTAGCTTTGGCATTTCTAAACGATAAGAACGATGCCAGTTACGACTTTTATAAGATATATCCGAAAAAGCGTCTTCAAATCAAATTTCCTGAGATTCATCCAGATGATATAGTCCTTTTTGGTTCGTTTTATGCTATTACTCCTGAAGTGAGAAGCATTTTTATTGAATTCATTAAAAATGCCAATAAAAATAAGGCCATTGTAATGTATGATCCAAATTTCAGAAAACAGCATTTACATGAATTGCCAGTGCTTAAACCTCTCATTCTGGATAATATCTCTCATTCGAGTATACTTCGGGGTTCAAACGAAGATTTTTCTTTTATTTTTGGGACGCATGATGTTGATGATACATACAATCTTTTAAAAGATAAAGTTCCAATAATGTTATATACAGCATCGACAAAAGGTGTTTTTCTGAGAACTCCTAAACTTTCGGAGCGTTTTGACGTAATGAAAATTAATCCGCAAAGTACCATTGGTGCCGGTGATAGTTTTAATGCCGGAATTGTTTATTCACTGATAAAGAACCAAATTGGATATAAAATGCTGGAAAATATTGGTGTTCAGGAGTGGG
The DNA here is from genome assembly GCA_024640925.1 of Bacteroidota bacterium. Taxonomy (GTDB): domain Bacteria; phylum Bacteroidota; class Bacteroidia; order Bacteroidales; family UBA10428; genus UBA10428. The sequence continues at coordinate 5,644 of JAHEEB010000337.1, forward strand.
AATCAATTATTTCAACAGCAATCGATTTTGCCACTCATGTTTGTATGAGCTACGAAAACTACATA
>JAHEEB010000338.1 GCA_024640925.1 Bacteroidota bacterium
CTGGAATTAAGCAATATTCTTCAACACAAATTTTATTGTTCAGTAAAACTCACTTTTATGTTACATGAGAGAAATACGGAAAATTTCAATTAATTATTTACGCATTCTCTAACGTCAAAGCCAATTTCGCACTTTATCAGAGAATGTTTTTTAATTTACCAAATCGAACAAGAATCGTGTGAAAAGTGAATTCTATCCACTTTAAAAATCACTTCCTTCTCATCAACAAAATCGTATTGTTAACTTAGGCTAAAACTTTCAAAAAGAAATATATCAGCATACTGTCTTTGACTATGATTTATTGTTTTGGTTTTTGTGGCAACATAAAAACACCAAATCCGAAATCCTACATATTTGTAGGAATGCTTTTTTTTTAATACACCAATGTGACCTTTTTGATTTTCTGAAAATCAACACGAAGGAAAAAACCCCTCTTAATATACAGATATCCAGCGCCTAATATCTTAACAATCGATTCAAATCGTTTTTTGGCATAAGAATAGAATAAAGGATTTCAACGTAAATATTTATTAAACAAAAATCGGAGGGCTAGAATGAGAAAAGTAGCAATTTATGGGAAAGGTGGAATTGGAAAATCGACCACTACCCAAAATACAGTAGCAGGATTAGCCGAAATGGGTAAAAATGTTATGGTAGTAGGATGTGATCCGAAGGCCGATTCAACAAGACTCTTGTTAGGCGGTTTGGCTCAAAAGACTGTGCTTGATACACTTCGCGAAGAGGGTGAAGATGTCGAACTTGATGATGTCATCAAGGAAGGTTATGGTCATATCCGCTGCGTCGAATCAGGTGGTCCGGAACCAGGTGTTGGGTGTGCAGGCAGAGGTATTATTACTTCGGTGAACCTTTTGGAACAATTGGGAGCTTATGACGAAAACCTGAATTTAGACTTTGTATTTTACGATGTTCTGGGTGATGTTGTATGCGGTGGATTTGCCATGCCGATGCGAGAAGGCAAAGCTGAAGAAATTTATATTGTAGTTTCGGGCGAAATGATGGCTATGTATGCTGCAAATAACATTTGCAAAGGAATTGTAAAATTCGCAGAAGCTGGAAATGTTCGGCTGGGAGGTTTGATCTGCAACAGCAGGAAAGTTGATAATGAACTGGCCATGATTGAAGAACTCGCAAAAAAACTAGGGACACAGATGATTCATTTTGTACCCCGCGACAATATGGTGCAGAGAGCAGAAATCAACAGAAAAACAGTTATCGATTATGATCCAACTCATTCACAGGCTGACGAGTATCGTGCCCTTGCCAAGAAAATTGATGACAACAAACTGTTTGTTGTTCCAAAACCATTGGAAATAGAGGAACTGGAAAAACTTCTCATTGACTTTGGAATTTTAAATTAATCGAAAGGGCGACATCTTAAAAAATTAAATTATTAATTAAAAAGGAGAACAGAACTATGCAAATGATACGAGCAATTGTAAGACCCGAACGATCGATGATTGTTATGAAGGCATTATTTGAGTCGGGATTTGTTGCCATAACAAAAATTCCGGTAGTTGGCCGCGGTAAGCAGCGCGGACTCAAGGTAGGTGATATTACATATGACGAACTACCAAAAGAGATGCTGATTACAGTTATCAAAGATGAAGATAAGGATTTTGTAATAAAAATTATACTGGAATCTGCAAGAACCGGTGAAAAAGGAGCATTTGGAGATGGTAAAATCTTTGTTTGTCCTGTTGAAGAAGCCTATACAATCAGTCGTGGCACAAAAGAATTATAAGTTCGAGCTTTCATTAAAGAATTTCAATTAAAAAATAGCTTAATATGAAAATGATACTTGCCATAATCCGAATAGACAAAATGAATGAAACAAAGAAAGCATTAAACGATGCAGATCTTCCTTCATTCACAGCTACCGGTAAGGTATTCGGCCGCGGAAAAGGACGTTGGGAAGCCAAAGTTATTGAAGGTGTTAAGGAGGAACAACCCGAAGCCCTTGCACTTCTGAATGAACAGCCCCGATTACGGCCACAAAGATTGTTAACTATTGTCGTACCGGACAATAAAGTGAAAACTGCGGTAAATACAATCATAAGTGCCAATCAGACAAAAAACCCAGGCGATGGTAAAATTTTTATCATGCCTATGAGCGAAGCAATCAGTATTCGCACAGGTATCTCAGGAAATGCAGTACTAGACTAAAAAAAAAGGCTATGTCAGAAATTAAAATTAAACGAATACTTCCGGATCCATCAGAGTTAAAAGCTGAGATCCTGGATGGTTACCCGACAAAGGTTTCGAAAAAAAGAAGCAAATCCATAGTTATCAACGACCCGGAAGCCGGACTTGAAGTACAATCGAACGTAAGGACTGTTCCGGGAATAATAACACAGAGAGGCTGTTGTTATGCAGGTTGTAAAGGAGTTGTGCTTGGACCAACCAGAGATATAGTTAATATAGTACACGGACCAATTGGTTGTTCCTTTTATGCCTGGCTTACCCGGCGCAACCAGACCGATCCGGGGCCTGAAGGAGAGAACTACATGGCTTATGCTTTCTCGACTGATATGCAGGATTCAAACATTGTGTTTGGCGGAGAAAAAAAGCTTGCTCAGGCAATCCGCGAAGCTTATGAAATGTTTCATCCTCATGCTATAGCGGTGTTTTCTACATGTCCAATCGGACTTATTGGTGATGATGTACATGCTGTTTCACGCGATATGAAAGAGGAACTCGGAATCAATGTATTTGGTTTCAGCTGCGAAGGATATAAAGGAGTGAGTCAGTCGGCAGGGCATCATATAGCTAATAACGGTATTTTCAAGCATGTTGTTGGCCTTGACAACACAGAGCGCGAAGGAAAATTTAAAGTTAACCTGCTTGGTGAATACAACATCGGAGGCGACGCTTTTGTCATCGAAAAGTTGTTTGAAGAAATGGGGGTTACTCTGGTTTCTACATATAGTGGCAACTCGTCGATACACGATTTTGAAAACAGCCACATGGTTGATTTAAATATGGTAATGTGCCACCGTTCTATCAACTATATCGCAGAAATGATGGAGAAAAAATATGGAGTCCCCTGGATAAAAGTAAACTTCATCGGTGCTGAAGCAACAATAAAAACCTTAAGAAAAATTGCCGAATACTTCGATGATAAGGAAATGAAGAAGAAGGTGGAAATAATAATCAAACGGGAAATGGCTGAAGTTAATACTGTTGCTGAAGATGTGAAAACACGCACAAATGGAAAACTTGCCATGATGTTTGTCGGAGGATCAAGAGCTCACCATTATCAGGAATTATTTACTGAAATAGGAATGGAAACGGTTTCTGCCGGCTATGAGTTTGCTCACCGCGATGATTATGAAGGCAGGCATGTTATTCCTTCGATTAAGGTTGATGCTGATAGCCGGAATATCGAAGAGTTAGAGGTTGAAAAAGATGAAAAAGCTTTTCGGAACGATTTGGCAGAAAAGAAAATTAAACTTCTTGAACAAGGTTTTGAATTTTCCGATTATAAAGGAATGTTGCCGGAAATGTCTAAAAACTCGCTGGTAATCGATGATATATCGCATTACGAATCTGAGAAACTCATTAAATATTATAAGCCGGATATATTCTGTGCGGGAATTAAGGAAAAATATGTGGTTCAGAAAATGGGGATACCTCTCAAACAGCTTCATAGCTACGATTATGGCGGACCTTATGCAGGTTTTACCGGAGCAATAAACTTTTATAAAGAAATTGATCGGATGGTAAACGCTACAATCTGGAAACTGATAAAAGCTCCCTGGTTAAATGAACCTGAATTGATTGGGCGATTTGTAGATGCAACCTATTAATATGAGTTAAGTAGTTAGTTAATTAGTTAGTTATTAGTTTTTTTTCAGACCAATGGAAAGTAGGGAACCGGAGCCTGGCTCCGGTTACGCTCTCCATAAACAAACAATAAAAAAATATAAAAACTATGTTATTACGACATACACATAAAGATATAAAAGAGCGAAGCGCTCTTACTATCAACCCGGCAAAGACCTGTCAGCCTGTTGGTGCTATGTATGCAGCTCTGGGTATTCATGGGTGTCTTCCACATAGCCATGGCTCGCAAGGATGTTGTTCTTATCACCGCAGCGCCTTAACCAGACACTACAAGGAGCCTGTAATGGCTGCAACCAGTTCATTTACCGAAGGGGCATCGGTATTCGGCGGACAGGCAAACCTTCTCACAGCAATCGACAACATTTTTTCAATATATGAACCGGAAATTATTGCTGTACATTCTACTTGTTTATCCGAAACCATTGGTGATGATTTGAACCAGATTATACAAAAAGCCCGCGATGAAGGGAAAGTTCCTCTGGGCAAACATGTATTTCATGCAAATACTCCAAGTTATGTAGGCTCGCACGTTACCGGATTTGCCAATATGGTTAAAAGCATGGTTACCTATTTCTCCGAATCAGGTGGACAAAAAACGGACATGATTAACCTCATCTCCGGTTGGGTTGAACCTTCGGACATGCGCGAAATAAAAAGAATAGCAAAGCTTATGAAAGCTAAAGCTATTATGTTCCCCGACACTTCTGATGTCCTCGACTCGCCTATGACAGGAAAATACGAGTTCTATCCAAAAGGAGGAACAACAATTACAGATTTGATTGCTACAGGCAGCAGTAAAAGAAGCATAGGTATTGGGTACTGGGCTACAAACGATGCAGCTATTGCTCTTGAAAACAAATGCAAGGTCAGGTTTGATGTAGTAGATATTCCAATAGGCTTAAGAGCCACCGACAGGTTTATTCAACAGGTATCAAAATCGGCTGAAGTGGTTATTCCATCAGAAATATCTGAAGAACGCGGACGATTGATAGATTTGATTGCTGACATGCATCAATATCTTTATGGCAAAAGGGTAGCTCTTTGGGGAGATCCCGACCAGTTAATTCCTCTTGTCGAGTTCCTGGTTGATATCGACATGAAACCGGTTTACATAGTTTCAGGAACTCCCGGCAAATATTTCGAACAGAGAATGTCTGAGATACTTTCTAAAAAAGTACCTGAAGCAAAATATAAAAACGGTCAGGGAGCAGATATGTATCTGATGCACCAATGGATAAAAAACGAATCTGTAGATTTATTGCTCGGTAATACCTACGGAAAATATATTTCGCGTGATGAGAAAACGCCTTATGTGAGAATGGGATTCCCGATTCTCGACAGGGTTGGCCATAGTTATTTTCCAACTGTAGGTTACATGGGAGCTATCAGAATACTTGAAAAGATTCTTGGAGTTATAATGGACAAACAAGATTTGGAAAGTCCGGAAACCAGATTTGAACTGGTTATGTAACAACTCAATCTGCATTTTACCTGGTTCTAACAGGGCTATATTTCCACACTCCTTTAATTTGTTAATTACCTATAAAGACATGGGCTCGATACTAACAGGAAGAGAAACTCAAGTGATTACGAAAGGTAGTGAAAACAGCCAAATCGTATGTTCAACAAAGAGTCTTGCAGGCTCTGTGAGTCAGAGAGCCTGTGTCTTTTGTGGATCCAGAGTGGTACTATATCCGATTACCGATGCATTACATATTATACACGGACCCGTTGGTTGTGCTGCTTATACCTGGGATATAAGGGGATCTTTATCTTCCGGCAGGGAACTGCATCGAAACAGTTATTCCACCGATCTAAGAGAAAAACACATTGTGTTTGGAG
>JAHEEB010000339.1:0-1323 GCA_024640925.1 Bacteroidota bacterium
ATATGTTTGGAGATTTGAAAAAAAAAGTCGGAGAGTATATACTGAGCAATCAACTGAAACACCTCAAAAGAAAGGTTCAGTCATGCAATATACGCAACGCGAATTCAATTGGCGTTTTGTTCGATGCTACTCACCTGGTAAGCTTTGAAATCGTTAAAGAACTTGTAAAAGACCTGTCTTCTCATGCAAAGAATGTAATGGTACTGGGTTATGTTGATAGCAAACAAATGATAGATCATTATTTGTACAGGAAAGGTTTCGAGTTTTATACACGTAATCATTTGAACTGGTATAAAAGACCTCAGTGTGCAGCAGTCGAGGATTTTATAAAACAGGAATTTGATTTATTAATCAACCTTAATCTGGAAGAATCTTATCAGACAAACTATATTATATCGCTGTCGAAAGCCAAATTCAAAGTTGGAAAATATACTGATGCGCAGAAAGATCTTGATTTGATGATTGACATTGAAAAAGAAAAAATTGCGATGAGAAATCTGCAATTTGAGTTAGCAAAAGATGCCAAAACCAGAAAAGGCCATCAAACCAACTATGATCAAATTGCTGAAATTAAAACAGATGTCGAACTACAACTTGATTTCTTAATTAATCAACTTGTCCATTATTTATCACTGTTAAAAAACTGATTTTTTATGATTAACACCTTTGAAGGTACGGGTGTAGCAATAGTAACACCCTTTAATGACGATTTGACAATAGACTTCAATTCATTTGATAAAATAATTAACCATGTTATCGCAGGAGACGTCAATTATATTGTGGCTCTAGGAACAACAGGAGAAACCTCAACCATGACGGTTGAAGAAAAAAAGAAAGTTATTGAGTTTTGTAAGAATAAAATCAATGATCGGGTACCTCTTGTAGTTGGAGCTGGTGGTTACGATACAAGAGAAGTAGTTGAATATATAAAATCGATGGACATGAAAGGGATAAACGGAATCCTTTCTGTTGCTCCTTATTATAATAAACCTCAGCAAGCCGGATTATTTGAACATTTTAAGGCAATATCTGAAGCAAGCACTGTACCTGTTATTATTTATAATGTTCCTGGCCGTACATGTTCGAACATTTCTGCAGAAACTGCAATAAAACTTGCTAAAACCTGTAAAAACATTGTAGCCATAAAAGAAGCATCGGGCAACTTCAGTCAGATTATGCAAATTATAAAAGAAAAACCAGAAGGTTTTTCAGTTCTATCTGGTGATGATGCCCTGGCACTTCCGATGATTAGTCTGGGTGCAAGAGGTGTAATTTCGGTAGTTGCAAATTCTCACCCTCACGACTTTTCTGCCTTAATAAAGT
>JAHEEB010000339.1:1333-5705 GCA_024640925.1 Bacteroidota bacterium
CTGCAATATAAATTAATCAATTACATCGAGGCTCTTTTCACAGAAGGTAGCCCATCCGGAATTAAATCAGCATTAGAAATAATGGGCGTTTGTAAAAAGTATGTCAGGTTACCTTTGGTACCAGTAAGCAGCAACCATTATAGTAAACTTCAAAAACTAATAAGCGAGATTTAGCAAAGCATATTTTCTTGTAAAACAAAAGCCTGGTTCCAAGCCGGGCTTTTGTTTTATTGCCTTATTAATTATTATGCGAAACCATTAAAAACAATGCCATTCTGCTGTTCTTGAATTCGGTAAGCTATTCCCTGTTTTGAGAGATTATAAAAAAGACATGGGGAAGAAGAATTGGTTTCAGAAACTCGTTTTACAGACCGCACAAAGCCAACAATAAAGATAAAAGCGGTATGACGCGCCCGCGTATTACCTCCTTTATCTTTATTTCACTATTTACGCGCCCGCATTCAACCCCATTTAAGCTTATTGTTGTTATTAAGCGCCCGCGTATTATCAACATTAAAAGTTTTTGCAGTATTACGCGCTCGCGTAATTGTGTAAATAAACGTATTTACTATACAACGCGGCCGCGTAATTGTGCAAAAAGCTTTATTTGCAGTTTTACGCGCCCGCATTACGCCAAAAAAAACTTAATGTGGGTAATACGCGGAAGTTTTTTATGAAAACCTGCCTTTAAGACAATATGTGAAAACCTAAACTCTTTATTTCAGTCAAACTTTTTAATCACAGATTAAGCTTTTTTTACTAACTCCGTCCTTTATGGCAACGTATGATAAGCAATGGATCTGGCATTAGCCATGCAATTTGACAACTTCAATCCATATGCTCGGGTTTGTGATATGCGATAGATTTTCTATACTTTCAGGACTAAAGTCCTCGCTAGTCAAGCCTTCTCCGCCCTGAAGGGGCGGAGTTAGTCAGTTTCTTTGTAATCTGTCAAAAAATAATTCTACTTCTAACAGATTATGATAGTTAAGCTCACAGTTTTTTTGTACTTAATTGAAGTTATTCGGTTGCGGATGCTCCGTGACAATTTTTATACTTCTTTCCGCTTCCGCAAGGACAAGGATCGTTTCGGCCAACCTTCTTCTCAACCTTAATTGGTTGTGGTTTTTGTTGTTCACGTGTATCCTGATTTCCTTCGTGATGAAGCGACGAACCATATTCACTTTTACTAGCCTGTAAATTTACATTAGAGCGATGTGGTTCTTCACCTTTCTTCACCTGATTTGGATCTTCAATAGGTAATTGCCCCTTCATCAGCACACCAGATACTTCTTTATTAATCGTATCAAGCATAACACTAAATAATTCAAAGGATTCAAACTTGTATATTAAAAGAGGATCCTTTTGCTCATAGGTAGCATTTTGTACCGATGTTTTTAAATCGTCCAGTTCACGTAGGTGTTCTTTCCAATTATCGTCAATACAAGCAAGACTGATGGTTTTTTCGTACGATTTCACTAACTCTTCGCAACCAGAGTTTACATTCTTCTCAAGATTTGTAACTACATTAAACACTTTTAAACCATCGGATATAGGAACAGCAATGTTTTCGTAAGCTTTTCCCTGATGTTCATAAACTTGTTTTATAATTGGGAAAGCTTGTTTCTTAATTCCATCGAGTTTACGTGTATATGAGTTACGAACGCCCTGGTAAAGTTTATCAGTAATATCTTTTAATGGCAATTTCTGATAATCCTGATCGCTCACAGGATTTGCAATTGATAAGAATCGTAAAACTTCCAGATTAAATTCTTCATAATCAACATTGCCATGGCATTGTGTGGCAATACTTTCGCTAACTTCAAACATCATATTTGCAATGTCAACCTGAATTCGTTCGCCATAGAGAGCATGACGACGTTTTTTATAGATCACTTCTCGCTGATTATTCATCACATCGTCGTATTCAAGAAGTCGTTTACGAATACCGAAGTTGTTTTCTTCAACCTTTTTCTGGGCACGTTCGATAGAATTGGTAATCATACTGTGTTGGATAACCTCCCCATCTTTCAGGCCCAGCCTATCCATAAGCTTGGCAATTCGGTCGCTGCCAAAAAGGCGCATCAAATCATCTTCAAGGGACACATAAAATTGTGACGAGCCCGGATCGCCCTGACGACCGGATCGTCCGCGCAACTGTCTGTCGACACGACGAGACTCATGTCTTTCAGTACCAATAATAGCTAATCCACCTGCAGCCTTTACTTCTGGAGTCAGTTTTATATCGGTACCACGTCCAGCCATATTTGTAGCTATAGTAACGGTACCAGCCTTACCTGCTTCAGCAACAATATCAGCTTCGCGTTGATGCAGTTTTGCATTTAATACATTATGCTTAATGCCACGCATCTTCAACATTCGGCTGAGTAATTCCGAAATCTCAACAGAAGTAGTACCAACCAGAACCGGTCTTCCTTTATTTACAAGATTTACACACTCATCAATTACAGCATTATATTTTTCTCGCTTGGTTTTGTAAACCAAATCCTCATGATCTTTCCTGATTACATTCCTGTTTGTAGGTATAACCACAACATCAAGCTTATAAATATTCCAGAGTTCGCCTGCTTCCGTTTCGGCGGTCCCTGTCATACCAGCAAGCTTATGATACATTCTGAAATAGTTCTGAAGTGTAATAGTAGCATATGTTTGAGTCGCAGCCTCAACTTTCACCCTTTCTTTGGCTTCGATTGCCTGGTGAAGACCATCGCTATAGCGGCGCCCTTCCATAACACGGCCAGTTTGTTCATCAACAATTTTAACCTTATTATCGATTACCACGTATTCCACATCCTTTTCGAACATGGCATATGCCTTAAGAAGTTGAATAACCGTATGAATACGTTCCGATTTAATCGCGTAATCCTGAACCAGTTTATCTTTCCTTGTTAATACTTCCGATTCCTTCAGGTTTAACTTTTCTATTTCGGCTATTTCACTTCCGATATCAGGCATTATAAAAAAGTTTGCATCCGGAGTATCGGCAGTTAATGTTTCAATTCCTTTGTCTGTAAGATCAACAGAGTTTAATTTTTCATCAATAACAAAAAACAGTTCATCAGTAGCCTTGTGCATATGTTTGCTACCATCCTGCATATAATAGTTTTCTGTCTTAAACAGGAGAGCTTTATTTCCTTCTTCGCTCAAGAACTTGATAAGTGCTTTATTCTTAGGCAATCCCTTAAAGGCCTGTAATAGTTTAAAGCCACCTTTTTCCTTGTCTCCATCGCCTAATAATTTTTTCGACTCAGCTAATAACTCACCCACTAGCTTTCTTTGGGCTGTAATTAGTTTTTCAACACGAGGCATGTATTCTTCGAATTCCTGGTTTTCTCCCTTTGGTACAGGTCCAGATATAATAAGAGGAGTACGGGCATCATCAATCAATACAGAGTCGACCTCATCGACAATGGCATAATGGTGTTTCCTTTGAACCAGATCAGCTACACTAATGGCCATATTATCGCGGAGGTAATCAAACCCAAATTCATTGTTTGTGCCAAAAGTAATATCAGCAAGGTATGCTTTTCTTCTATTAGCTGAGTTTGGCTGATGTTTATCGATACAATCTACCGACAAACCATGGAATTCATATAATGGACCCATCCATTCCGAGTCGCGTTTAGACAAATAATCATTAACAGTAACAATATGCACACCCCTGCCAGCAATAGCATTCAGAAAGACGGGCAAGGTTGCAACTAGTGTTTTACCTTCTCCTGTTGCCATTTCAGATATCTTGCCTTTATGCAATACAACTCCACCAAAAAGCTGTACATCATAATGGACCATATCCCATTTTATCATATTGCCGCCTGCCATCCAGGAATTGCTATATCGTGCCTTATCTCCAACAATTTCAACATGGTCATAATGAGCAGCCAAATCTTTATCGAACTGAGAAGCTGTAACCTCAACGTAATCGTTTTCTTTAAACCTTCGAGCAGTTTCTTTCATTACAGCAAAAGCTTCGGGCAATATTTCATCCAGAACTTCTTCTACACGGACATCTATTTCCTTTTCAATCCGATCTATTTCGTCAAACAGATTTTCTTTGGTTGCAATATCTTGTTCCTTCTCAGCCTGAGCTTTCAACTTCTCAATTTCTAACAACTGAGGTTTCAGATACTCCTGAACCTTATTTCTCATTAAGGCAGTTTTTTCCCTTAATTGATCATTTGAAAGAGGTACTATTTGCTCATAGGCTTTCCGAATTGTTTCTACAACAGGAGAAATCTCTTTTATATCACGGTCCGATTTCTTACCAAAGAATAATCCTAATATCTTATCTAAAGCTGCCATTTTATGAAATTATTATTTACAATAAAGGCCACAAATTTAATTGATTTGT
>JAHEEB010000340.1:0-3639 GCA_024640925.1 Bacteroidota bacterium
GTTTAAACCTGGAACTAAAGTTTCTGTAGAGATACATCGTTACCCGGTTGCATTTAAATACTCAAAAATATTATGTACACAAGGGGTATGGGACAATAAGAAACCAATTGCTGATTATAGCCAGTGCTATGTCATGTCTGACCAACATAAGATCCTGAATAATTTTGTTCACTCGCAGTTGGAACATAATGGGCATGTATTTGCAAGAATATTTTTAAGAAATTTATATGATATACTTTTGATATCGGAACGAGAAGATATAAGTAAATGCTTTGAGAGTATAAAAAAGTACAGGTCTCAGGCTGCAGGTTATTTAAGAATTACTCAAAAAGTGTTTGGAGTCATTAATGAAAAGAAATCAACCTATCCTCTTAAAAGCCGGCTCTTTGAATGGCGATTTGAAACGAATCTCCAATCCCGGCTAATAAACTTAATTACCTTTCTTATAATTAATTTGTTCCGATCTTATATTAAGAAAACTTTGAAATCGTTGGTTGATATTGAATTAAGAAATTCTTTGATGAAAAAGTTATTCAATAGAAATTGGTACAAAAAACATTTTAAATTTTTAACTTTTAAATACGAAACAACAATCTAAATTACTTCACTTCTGATGCCCATAGAGGCAGAAATCTCAATTTTAATGGCACCTGTGGAAAGTTTTTCAGCCAGGATACAATTAAAAAGTTGCATAGTCCGATCTACAAAAATCTTTATTAAGATTGAAATTATAACTTTCAGAAATAGAGATTATTTCCCAGAAACATGAACATTAATTATCTAATAATGAAAAAGATACTACTTATTTCTATTTGGCTCCTTTCAATAGTTAATATTGTAAATTGCCAAACCACAAGAACAGTTGGCGGAGTTGGAGCTAATTATTCAACATTGAAACTTGCTTTCGATGCAATAAATGCAGGTAGTATTAACGGAATAATCATTCTGCAAATAACCGGAAATACAACAGAAACAGCATCTGCAGTTCTCAACAGAAGTGGAAGTGGAGGTGCTAATTATACTTCAGTTAACATCTACCCCACAGGTTCTGGTTATAGCATCATTGGAAATATTGCTGCGCCCTTGATTGATTTAAACGGGTCTGATAATGTAACTATTGATGGAAGGGTGAATGCTACCGGATCATCGAAAGATTTAATAATCAGTAATTCCAACACAGGAACTTCATCAACAACCATACGATTTTTAAGATCATCTCAAAACAACACAATTAAATATTGCACAATTAAGGGATCCGAAACAAGTTCAACCAGCGGAATAATCTTTTTTTCAACAACTACAGCCGGAAGTGGAAATGATAACAATATAGTTGACAACAACAATATTACCAGCGATAATGCAGGAAGACCTGCAAATGCAATATATTCTTTAGGAACCTCAGGTAGTGAAAATAATGGAAATACCATAAGTAACAACAATATTTATAATGTTTGGAATACAAATTCAAACTCATATGGAATTCTGCTTTCCACCTATTCTTCAAACTTTATAATTACGGGTAACAGTTTTTATGAAACCACTACTTTTGTTCCTACAGGAGCCTGGACTTATAACGCAATACGGATATCCAACACAGCTGGAATTGATTTTATTATTACTGATAATTATATTGGTGGTCAGGATGCCCAGTGTGGAGGCTCTGCTCTAACTGTAACAGCGAGTGTTGCACATTTGTTTCAGGGTATATATTTAAATGTTGGCACTACCACAACATCTTCTGTACAAAATAATACGATAAAAAACTTCAATTATACCAGTACTTCAGTCAATCCATGGCAAGGTATTAATGTGAGTGCCGGTGCAGTGAATATTGGCAATAATGTAGGGAATTCGATCGGAGAAGCAACCGGGACATCATCAATTATAGTTACAGGGGAAACAACAGCAACAAACATCTATGCTATATATGTTTCAAGTACTGGAACCGTAACTTGTCAAAACAATACCATCGGCTCAATAACAACCGGAAATTCAGCTGCTAACTCAAGTAACTTTTACGGAATTTATAAAGCCAATGCAGGTACAACAACCATAAGCAACAACACTATTGGAAGTACAAGTACTTCCAATAGTATCTATGCCAATTCAACAAGTTCCGGAGCAGCACAAAGCGTTTTTGGAATTTATTCTGCGGGTACTGCTTCTATTACTGTAAACAGCAATACAATAGCAAATATTACAAATGGAACAACAAACACCACTGCAGCTACTGCCGGACTGATAAACGGGATTGTTTCCACAAATGGAACCATCACAATATCGAACAATACCGTTAGAGACCTGACAATCGGAAATGCAAATAATTCTTCAACCAATACTTCTTCTGTTAGTGGTATAGTCCTAACAGGTACAACTTTGGTTAAAACTGTGTCGGGAAATTCTGTATATAATTTATCCAATACCTACGCTTCTTTTACTGGCAGCGTAGTTGGATTGTACTTTTCTGGTGGAACAATAGCCAATTCCGTATCTGGCAATTTTATAAATAGTCTTTCCGTTCATGCATCCACTACTACTGCTAGTATTTATGGCATTAAAATAGCTAATGGTGTAACCACATATTCCAACAATATAATATATTTAGGAGGAACAACTGCCACAACTATTTATGGAATATATGATGCTGGTTTTGCATCACAAACATGCAATCTTTATTTTAATTCAATTTATATTGGAGGCAGTCTGAGTAATGGAATAGCAAACAAATCATATGCTTTATATAGCACAAGATCAACAAATACCCGCGATATCAGAAATAATATATTTGAAAATGCCCGTTCAACTTCTGGTGGAGCGAATCTACATTATGCTGCTTATTTTAATTACGCAGTGAATACATCTTTAACTTTAGGTTATAACGATTATTATGCGCCCGGAACAGGTGGAGTTTTAGGATATTACAATTCAAGCAATAAAACTTCATTACCTCTGGTTACCGGTCTTGATGCTTCCAGTCTGGCAATTGATCCTTTATTTGCAGTGGCAGGAGGTACGTCAGCAATAAATTATTATCCATCGGCAATTTTACCAGGAGTTTCTGGAACAGGAATTACAACCGATTATGATGGAATTATTAGGGGAGCTACTCCTAAAATGGGAGCATTAGAGACAAACGATTATGTTTGGCAGGGTGGCACCAGTACTGATTTTGCAACTGCTTCAAACTGGAATATCGGGTTGGTTCCACCGGATGGTGCTGACATATATTTTGCTGTTGATCCATCCAATCATTGTGTTTTGGATCAAAACAGAACATTGAGAAATATTGTTAATTCTCAAGGAACCGATCAATTAATTGTGAATGGAAAACAACTTACAATAACTGGAAACCTCACTTTTACAAACAATGCAAAAATAGATGCCTCAGCTACATCATCAATCGTTGTTTTTGCCGGATCTTCAACTCAAAATATCCCCTCAGGAGCATTTCTAAATAATATAGTTGATGCACTAAGCATTAACAACACCAATGGGTTAACTTTAAATGGCGATATTGCTGTTTCTCAAACACTTACTCTAACCAATGGTAATTTTTCAATTGGTGCCAACACATTGACGCTTAATGGTGCTATCTCAATCTCAGCAGGAACTTTAACCGGAGGAAGCTCTTCTAACCTG
>JAHEEB010000340.1:3649-5702 GCA_024640925.1 Bacteroidota bacterium
GGTGCCAGTACCAACTTACCCGGAATTACTCTAAATAATCTAACATTAAACCGCTCTAATGGAATAAGCTTAACTGGTTCTGTAACTATTGGAGGAACTCTTGCTTTAACTTCAGGCACCTTGACTTTAGGTGCAAACACGCTAACAGTATCAGGAAATTCTCCAACCAGAACAAGCGGTTCTTTAAATGCAAGTAATGCTTCAGCAACATTAGTTTTTGCTAATTCTTCAGCAATAACATTGCCTGCTTCTATTTTTACCGGGAACATCAATAATTTGACTATAAATGGAGCTGGCGGAGTTACCGCAGGTAGCAATATAAATGTAAATGGAGTCCTTGATCTGTCCGCATCTAACCCATCAACAACAAAAGGTTTACTTGAAATGACAATAGATTATAGTTCTTATCCGGGAACAACAACAGCAGATTACTTAAACTCATATATATTAAAAATGGGCTCTTCCGCTACAACAATAGGTATTGGAGATGTTACCGGAACTGTAAAAAGAACAACGATACTTGCCAACACTCCTTATACTTTTGGAAACCAGTTTACTTCCATATCACTTTCCGATGGAACAATGCCTGATTCTATGTCTGTTACTATTACAATAGGATCAACACCACCAGGCAATCCCAATGGTATTAAAAGAACATATGAAATTATTCCAATGGTACCAGGTGGTTACACTTCAACTTCTCATGTAACTGCAAATTTCCATTATCTGGATAATGAGCTGACAAGTAGCATAAGTCCATACTACACGAATACTGAATCAAAAATGGTTACCTCTGATTATGATGTTGGTGGTGGGTACGCAGCTGATGAACATGGAAGAGCCGACTATGATTTTAACAACAATTATATAGGTCTATCAAATATTCCGATAGATTATTTTATAATTCTACCCAGTCATAACTGGAGGACCATATTTACATTACGCGATTACCAGACAGACTACTACACATGGGATGGATCAACAAGCAGTGATTGGGGAACATCTACAAACTGGACTCCCACAGGAGTTCCTGCTGATGTAAGTCATATCATTATTCCTGATGCGTCAACAACTCCAAATGATCCAGTGTTAGCTCCGGATGTAACAATAAACACTATAACAATTGAAAATGGGGGTATTTTAACAATGGGCAGTAAAACTCTTACCATAAAAAATAGTCTGAGTGGAGGTTGGGAAGATCAAAATCCATTGGGAAATGATCCTGGAACAGGCAAAGTTATCTTTTCAATGCCCGGAACTACTATTTCCGGCTATTCAAGATTTTATGATGTAGAAATTGCTGATAGTGCAGATATCACTAACCAATCAGGAAGTACAATGAAAATAGGACACACCATCACTAAAACAGGAACTGGCACGGGTAAATGGTATGCTGATTTTTTTGGAGCAACTATAGAATACACGGGCGAAAGTCAAACAATTTTACTAACTGATGGCACTCCTACTTACCATAAGCTAATCCTCAGTGGAACAGGCACAAAAACCTTACCTGCATCTGCAATAACAATAGATGGAGATTTAGTAATATCGGGAACGTCAACCACTAATGCCAACGAATCAGTTTCAATTACAGGAAATCTTTTGGTTGAAACAGGAACCACATTTAATTCAGGAGTATTTAATCATACTATTGGAGGAGATCTTGCTTGTGATGGTTCGATGTCCACTTCTGGAGGAACAATCACTCTCAATGGTAACTTTTATAATAATGGTTCATTTACAGGAACAGGAAGTACTGTTATTTTTAATGGAAGTTCATCACAAATTATTGGAGGTTCAAGCTCCATTTCATTTAATAACTTAACAATTAACAACACCCCTGGCGTAACACTTACAAACGACAATGTAACGACTGTATCTGGTACTCTCACAATAAACAACAGCAGAAAACTGGAAATAGCCTCAGGAAAAAAGTTCACTGTAACCGGAACTCTAACAAACAATGCAGGAACAGCGGGCCTGGTTCTCAGATCAACTATCGAAGGCACCGGCTCTTTAATTCATAATACAGCTGGAGTAAACTCAACTATTC
>JAHEEB010001082.1 GCA_024640925.1 Bacteroidota bacterium
ACTATGAAAATTATGGAGATAGTTATATAAAATCTTTTAAATATTCTTTTCCGGTTAACAACTCAGATACACTTCAAAAATATTTTTTAAGTCTTACAATCCAAAATTTCGGCAAAAACTGTCCATCAACTAAAACCCAGGAGATTACAATTAGTCCAAATAAAGTTATAGCCAACTTTACTGTTGATACTTCAAACTCATGTTCTCCAATAACTGCATGGATAGAACCTTCTAACACTTTAGATGCCGACACTTTGTGGTGGAATATTGATTATTTCTATGGCGATAGCGCTTATAAAACTACATCTGTTACCCCGATTCACTTCACCCACTACAATACAACATTGACTGGCCCCGATACCGTTCGAATACAAATGATAGCCGGAAATAGTATGGGTTGCCTTGATACTGCAGATACTCGCCAATTAATAACCTACCCTAAGGTAACTGCAGATTTTAATTTCGAACCAGATGAAAAAAATACAAATAAAATTTTATTTACAAATACTTCAACAAATTCAAACGAGTATTTTTGGGCATTTGGCGATGGTTACAACTCAACTGAGATATCACCAATTCATAGTTATAACATAACTTCCGATACAAGTTTTTTTGTTCGGTTAAAAGCTATTTCTGAGTATAGTTGTGAAGACACGATAAGCAAATCTTTAAATGTTTTTAAACCAAGAGTAATTGCTGACTTTTCAATGTCAATTGATCAAGGTTGCTCACCTTTAACCGTTGATTTCACAAACACATCGCAAAATGCTGTTAGCTATCAATGGAAATTTAGTACTGGTGGCACTTCAACTGATAGTAATCCATCCATAAATTTTATTAATTTCAGTCATACCTACGACACAACTTATTTCATTCGTCTTATAGCATTTGATGAGGAAGGCAATTCCGATACCATTGAAAAAGTAATTACAGTATTTGCTTTAGCCAAAACGACAATTGATATAACCGATACAATTGGTTGTAGTCCATTGAAGGTTAAAATTACTGATAATAGTGTTAATATTCAATCAAGTAGGTGGAAATTGCCCAATGGAGAAGCCATATTTGATTCAACTGAATTTTCCTATAGTTTTGTTAATAATACACAGGAAAGAATTATTTATCAAATTACTTATGTGGGCTATTTATATTGCGGTGATTCTATCATAACAACAAAGGATATTTATGTACTTCCTTCTCCTGTAGCAAATTTTACCTACAACTCTGAAACCTTATATACAAGAGATTCTATTCAATTCCGAAATCTCAGTATTGGAGGTTTAAAATATCTATGGGATTTTGGAAATGGAACAACATCTGAATTATATGAACCTTCGATCCTATATTCTCAGAATTCAATATACACTGTCAGCTTAACTGCTTTTAATAATAATTGCAGCAATATTTTTCAAAAAAATATTACTGTCTATGAAAAATATGCCATAACCATTAATCTATCTGATACGATTGGTTGTAGTCCTTTAACCATTAGTTTTACTGATATAAGTCCAAAAATACAGAGACGAATATGGGAATTGCCAAATAATGAATATTTGTATGATTCAACTGAATTTACCTATACTTTTTTAAATTATTCCTCAGACACATTTATCTATAAATTAAAATACACTGGTATTGCAAACTTCGATACTGTTTATGCAGAAAGGCTTATATATGTTCTTCCAACTCCTTTAGCTAATTTCTCCTTTAGTCCCGATTCTGCTGTAGGTGGAACTATAATACAATTCAGAAACCTCAGTACTGGTGGTGACAGGTATTACTGGGAATTTAACGACGAACATGCTTCTAGACTTTTTGAACCAACGCATCAGTACGATGATACTAGTCTTTATGTAATAAAAATACCTGTAAGCTTAACTGCATACAACGACTATTGCAGCAACAGGTATACCGATTATGTAACCTTGTTACCATTACTAAAGTCTGCAGTAAGTATAAAACAGCTAAATTCCAAACAGGTAACTGTTTATCCGAATCCGGTAAATACTATAGCATATGTTCAATTGAACAATCTGTTTACTTCACCTGTAGAAATCGAAATTTATAATCAACAGGGACAGGTTGTCGGAAAACTCACTCAGGAATTCGACAAAGAAGCAAATCTGCCTGTTGCTT
>JAHEEB010000023.1:0-10659 GCA_024640925.1 Bacteroidota bacterium
CAGGAAAATGGACTTATTATCATGATAATTCCATTGATACGGTTGATTATAAATTAGTGGAATTCTACACCAGTAAAATCAATGATTTATGCAAATCGACAAATAGTATTAAAGATGATAATTCATATGAAAAACAAAAGATAAAACAAGACCTCATGTATTATCTGGAAGATAATATTCATTTGCCTGCCAGAAACCGGAATTTACAAAAGAATTATTTGAAGACAATTAACTTTATTCTTGATACAGATGGATTGATTAAGTGCCCTGTATTAAGCGATAGCAGTTATATCGATTTGAACTATGAGGTGCTTAGGGTATTATTTCAGTTTAAAAGTCCAGTTTATTTTGAAAAACCTATTGAGATGTCGGCCCCTTTGGTTGTGAATAAATCACAAGGAAGTGATGATGGCCTTTGGTTTGTAGATGTAAATGCTACCTTTCATAAAGGTGATATTAAAAGTTTTAATACCTGGGCAATAGAACAGGTAGAATATCCGGTAACTGCTTCTGAAGCTGGGATTATGGGCAAAGTTATAGTCCAATTCTCTGTTGACACCTTAGGTCAGGTTTGTGATATTAAAGTTGTGCATAGTGTTCACCCATCATTAGATTTTGAAGCTTGCAGGGTAGTTCAGTCTTCACCTAAATGGACCCCGGCACTGAAGGATGGTAAACCAGTTAAACAAAACATGATTGTACCAATTTTTTTTAATTTACAATAACAAGACAGCATTAAAAAAAAGGTTCAAGTTTTAACCGAGGCTTGTAAGTTTCGAAAAAAATCTTTAACATTGCACCAGAATAAAAACAGATATGATAGTTTTCAGGATACATAACCACCACCATCATATTGTCAGATAAGCTGGCTGGTGCAGTATGTGTCTAATCCAAAAATATTAACGGAAAGGTTTGCAGAGCTGCAAACCTTTTTTTTTAACTTAATTTTTACCATGGAAATATTAAAAATAGCAATCCAAAAGTCAGGCAGACTCAGCGAAAAATCGCTTGAATTAATCCAGGAATGCGATATTAAAATTACGGAAGGAAAACGCAGGTTAATTGGTATTTCGAACGATTATCCTCTTGAATTGCTTTATCTGCGCGACGACGATATTCCCCAATATGTAGCCGATGGAGTTGCTGATATTGGTATTGTTGGCGAGAACGAAGTGATGGAAAAAGATAAAAATGTTGTTCTGGTGAAACGACTGGGATTTGCTAAATGCCGTCTTTCTCTTGCAATACCGCAGGATGTCGATTATCCGGGATTACAATGGTTTAATGGTAAAAAAATAGCTACTTCGTATCCGAATATATTAAAGAAATTCCTGAAAGAAAAAGGGATTCAGGTTACAATAGAAGAAATAAGCGGATCGGTGGAAATTGCTCCAAGCATTGGATTGGCAGAGTGCATTTTCGATATTGTTAGCAGTGGTAGTACACTTGTGAGCAACCGGTTAAAGGAAGTTGATGTTGTTACTCAAAGCGAGGCAGTAATTATTGCTTCTCCAAAATTATCTCCGGCCAAACAAAAGTTGTTGGATGGCTTACTTTTCAGAATTAAAACCGTTCAGCAGTCAATTGGCAATAAATATATCTTATTGAATGCTCCTAATGACAGACTCGAAGATATATTCAACATATTACCTGGTATGAAAAGTCCGACTGTCCTGCCTCTTCACCTCACTGGTTGGAGTTCTGTCCATTCTGTAGTGAATGAAAAAGATTTTTGGGGAATTATTGATAAACTCAAGGAATGCGGAGCTGAAGGCATACTCGTTATTCCCATAGAAAAAATGATTTTATAATTTTACAGATGAATGAGCGAATTCAAAATAGTTTTCTCTTTATAATACCCACTCTTATATGGGGTTCGACCTGGTATGCAATAAAATTTCAGTTGGGTAATGTAGATCCATTGATGTCAGTTTCTTATCGATTTTTCTTAGCAGGTGCCATACTCATTATTTTTTGTTTGTTATTTAAACATACTATGCGGTTCAGCTACAAAATACACCTTTTGTTTGTTTTACAAGGAATTTTATTATTTGGAATGAATTACTGGCTTGTATATTTGGCAGAACAACATTTGACCAGTGGTTTGATAGCAATAATATTTTCAATGGCAGTAATTACAAATGCTATTTTTGGAGCTGTGTTTATCCGATCTGAAATAACATGGAAGATTGCAATAGGGGGTATTCTTGCTATTCTTGGCACAGCACTTCTTTTTAAGAGGGAAATAGGCTTGCTATTTAATAAGGGAACTGTATTTTCGGCAATAATAATGAGTTTTGCTGCACTGGTTCTGGCTTCGCTAGGTAATGTACTTTCAGCATATTCACAAAAAAGAAAGATACCTCTTTTGCCAGCTAATGCTTTTTCTATGATGTATGGTTCCTTGTCTGTTTTTATTGTTGGACTAATAATAGGTACAAAAATTAATTTTGAATTCAGTTTCTCATATTTGATGTCATTGTCATATCTGGCTGTTTTTGGTTCTATTGTTGCTTTCTCGTCCTATTTAAAAATAATTGGAAGAATTGGTCCTGCCAAAGGTGCTTACGCTACTGTTATGGTACCAATTGTAGCTATGATCGTATCTACCGTGTTTGAATCATATGAGTGGCAGCAAAGTGCTCTTGCAGGATTACCTATACTTATTATTGGAAACTTGGTAGCCATGAATAAAATTAAACCTGAAAAATTATTTAAACAATGGAAATAATAAAATACCCCCCAAAAAATGCCTGGAACGAAATTATAAAGCGTCCGGCTTTTGATACGGAAAAGCTTGATAATATTGTCAAACCTATACTTGACGATGTTAGGGAGAATGGTGACTCGGCTGTAAGAAGATACACCTTGAAATTTGATAAAACAGAGATCAATGATTTTCTGGTTTCTAACGAAGAAATTGAAGAAGCATTCTCCCAAGTTTCAGTAAAACTAAAGGAATCAATTGATTTAGCAATTCAAAATATTACCAGGTTTCATAAAGAACAACTTCCCAAAGAGGTAAAAGTAGAAACTGTTTCAGGTGTAACATGCTGGCAAAAGCCTGTTCCAATTAGTAAAGTTGGATTATATATTCCGGGCGGTACAGCGCCGTTGTTTTCAACAATTCTTATGCTTGCTATACCTGCAAAAATAGCTGGTTGTGAGGAGATCGTATTATGTACACCTCCTTCAGCCAATGGAAAACTTAATCCAGCCATTGTCTATACAGCAAATAAAGTTGGTATTACAAAAATTTTTAAAGTTGGTGGTGTTCAAGCCATTGCCGCTATGGCATTTGGCACGGAAAGCATACCGAAAGTGTTTAAAATATTCGGGCCCGGAAACCAGTATGTAATGGCGGCCAAACAGCTGGTAGCTCGCGATTCGGTTGCTATTGATATGCCCGCTGGTCCCAGCGAAGTTATGGTTTTGGCCGATTCAGATTCCAATCTGGCATTTGTTGCCAGCGATTTATTATCGCAGGCTGAACATGGGGCAGATAGCCAGGTTATTCTTGTTTCCACTGATGAATCAATTATAGCAAAGTCCCTAAAAGTGATAGACAGTCAGTTATCTATGCTTCCAAAGCTGGATATAGCAGCACAATCGCTGAAGCACAGCAAAGCTGTTCTTGTGAGGAATAAGGAAGAGATGATGGAACTGGTTAATGTATATGCTCCTGAACACCTTATCATCTCTACCACCGATGCCGATAGCCTGGCAACCAGGGTTATTAATGCCGGTTCTGTTTTTATTGGGGAATACACACCCGAGAGCGCCGGAGATTACGCATCAGGGACCAATCACACATTGCCCACACATGGTTGGGCTACAGCCTATAGTGGAGTCAACCTCGATAGTTTCTTTAAAAAGATAACATTCCAGAAAATTTCAAAGGAAGGACTGCAAAAAATTGGTCCAGCCATTGAAGAAATGGCTGCCGCAGAAGAATTGGTTGCCCATAAACAGGCAGTTACCTTGAGGTTAAAAAAGATAAATACTGGTAATTAAAATGAATAAAACTTAATAAAATGTTTGATTTACAAAAAGTTTTAAGGGATAACATCAAGAATCTGGAACCTTATTCCAGTGCCCGTGATGAATTTCAGGGAGAAGCATCTGTATTTTTAGATGCGAATGAAAATCCTTTTAATAATACGCTTAACAGGTATCCCGATCCTTTACAGCACGAACTAAAACTTAAAATAGGCAAACAGAAAAACATACATCCGGAGAATATTTTCCTGGGAAATGGTAGCGATGAACCAATCGATTTATCAATAAGGGCATTTTGTGAACCTGGTCACGATAATATTATAAGTATTAAGCCTACTTATGGAATGTATAAGGTGAGCGCCGATATTAACGGTGTAAAATTCAATGAGGTTTTACTTAGCGATGATTTTAATGTAAATGCCGATGCTGTACTGGAAAAAATAGATAGTAATACGAAACTAATTTTTCTGTGTTCGCCTAATAATCCAACAGGAAATAGCCTGAACAGGGCTGATATTAGTAAAATAATTTCGGAATTTGACGGTATCGTTATCCTCGACGAAGCATATATTGATTTTTCGAATCAAATAGGTTTTTTGCAGGAGTTAGAAAATTGTCCGAACCTCATAATCCTTCAAACATTTAGCAAAGCATGGTCGATGGCTGGAATACGTCTGGGGATGGCTTTTGCCTCAAAAGAAATTATTGCTGTTTTTAACCGTATTAAATATCCTTACAATGTAAATATTCTCACTCAGCGTGCAGCTTTGAAAGAGTTGGAAAATTCGCAGGAGACCATAGAAAAAGTAAAAATAATTCTTGCAGAGCGTTCAAATCTAATTAACGAGTTGAATTCTATTTCAATAATTAAGAAGGTTTTTCCTTCCGATGCCAATTTTCTGCTAGTAAAAGTTAACGATGCACGGCAGATATATAATTATCTGCTTACAAAGGGGATAATTGTACGCGATCGTTCAAAAGTTGCTTTATGTTTGGGATGTTTAAGAATAACCATTGGTACACCTCAGGAGAATAAGATATTAATAAAAGCATTACAGGAATATAAATAGTTTAAACAAGAAGCAGTATTTTCACCAAAAATATACCATTCATGCAAAGGGTGCTATTTATTGACAGAGACGGAACGCTTATTAAAGAACCTGAGACTGATTTTCAAGTCGATTCACTAGAAAAACTTGAATTTATGCCTGGCGTGTTCAGAGCCTTGTATTCCATCGTTTCCCTGCTCGATTTTGAATTGGTTATTGTCTCAAACCAGGATGGGTTAGGAACAAAATCATTTCCCGAAGAAACATACTGGCCTGCTCAGAACAAAATGCTGAGAGCTTTTGAAAACGAAGGTGTTACTTTTTCAAAAATATTCGTCGATCCCACCTTGCCTGAGCAAAATGCCCCTACCAGGAAACCTGGCATAGCAATGCTCACGGAATACTTAAATGGCAACTACGATTTAAAGAATTCATTTGTAATTGGCGACCGGATTACCGACTTAAAATTGGCTTTAAACCTTGGTACCAGGGCAATTCTGTATGGTAATAATGTTAGCAACGAATCAATTCTGAAAGAGGGGTTGAATGAAATTTGTGCTCTGAAAACTGATGATTGGATGGAGATTTTTGCCTTTCTGAGAGCAGGAGAAAGAAAAGCCACTGTAGAGAGAAATACTGCTGAAACAAAAATTGAAATCAAAATTGATCTTGATGGTACAGGAACCTCCAGGATTTCAACAGGTATTGGTTTTTTCGATCATATGCTGGACCAGATTGCCCGGCATGCTTCAATCGATTTGGTGATAAATGTAAAAGGCGATACCCATGTAGATGAACACCACACAATCGAAGATACGGCGTTGGCACTGGGAGAAGCAATCAGAAAAGCGCTGGGCGATAAACGAGGAATTGAGCGATACGGATACGCCTTACCTATGGACGATTGTATGGCCCAAGTACTAATCGATTTCGGGGGTCGCCCTTGGTTAGTATGGAACGCAGAATTTAAACGCGAAAAAGTAGGAGAAATGCCAACCGAAATGTTTCTGCATTTCTTTAAATCGTTTAGCGATGCAGCCGCTTGTAATCTGAATATTAAAGCCGAAGGTGATAACGAACATCATAAGATTGAAGGAATATTTAAAGCATTGGCAAGAGCCCTTAAAATGGCTAAAAAGCGCAATGTATTTGAGTATCAACTTCCAAGTACAAAAGGAGTATTATGAAAGGAAACAATAGTAAATCGACAGCAACTCTTCTGATCCACTGTCCTGATCAAAAAGGAATAGTAGCAAAAGTTACTGAGTTCATTGATAATAACAATGGAAACATTATAGAACTGGATGAACATGTTGATAGGGAAGAAGACGTCTTCTTTATGCGTGTTAATTGGGAATTGCAAAATTTTTTAATACCTGCTGAAAAAATCGGTGAGTTTTTCGATACCCAGATAGCAGCAAAATATGGAATGATCTGGAATATCTATTTCAGTGAAAAGAAGCCGCGGATGGCAATATTTGTATCGAAAATGTCTCATTGTCTCTACGATTTGTTATCTCGTGTGCAGTCGGGTGAATGGGATGTTGAAGTACCCTTGATAATTAGCAACCATGAGGATCTTCGACCAGTTGCCAGAGGTTTTGGTATTCCCTTCCAGGTATTTCCGATAAATGCTGAAAACAAGAGAGAGCAAGAAATGAAGGAAATTGAACTGCTGAAAAACCATAATGTTTCATTCATTATTCTTGCCAGGTATATGCAGGTTATTTCAGAAGAATTTATCAATCATTTTCCAAACCAGATAATAAATATTCATCATTCGTTTTTACCTGCATTTCCGGGCGCTAAGCCTTATCACTCGGCCTATAAACGAGGAGTAAAGATAATTGGGGCAACCAGTCATTATGTTACAGCCGATTTAGATGAAGGTCCTATAATTGTGCAGGATGTAGTTAATATTTCGCATAAAGACTCCGTCGAAGACCTCATACGCAAGGGCCGCGATTTGGAGAAAATTGTTCTCTCGTCGGCTGTATATCAGCATATACAACGAAGAACGCTGGTTTATAATAACCGTACGATCGTATTTAGTTAGTGAAACCAAAGTAGAAATGAAAGTAGTAATTATAAAATATAATGCAGGGAATATTATGTCGGTTGATTATGCTCTGCAACGGTTGGGAATAGAGGCTGAAGTCACCGGAGAAAAGGAAAAAATACGATCAGCCGATAAGGTTATTTTCCCCGGGGTAGGAGAGGCCAGTACTACCATGCATTACCTGAAAAAGGAAGGGCTTGATAAGCTAATTGTATCACTCAAACAACCTGTGTTGGGTATCTGTCTTGGTATGCAGCTTATGTGTAAACATTCCGAAGAAGGTAATACTGCTTGTCTGGGTATATTTGACGAGAACGTAAAATTGTTTGTTCCCAGGCGGGGAGAGGAAAATATAACAAAAGTACCTCATATGGGTTGGAATTCCCTTCATTCATACAAATCAAAACTATTTGATGATTTGAATGATGGTGATTATGTTTATTTTGTTCACAGTTTTTATGCTGCCGCAGGTATTGATACCATTGCTGTTTCGGATTATATACTGCCATTTAGTGCAGCATTGAACAAGAACAATTTCTATGCGACCCAGTTTCACCCCGAAAAGAGCGGTCCGGTTGGGGCTCAAATCCTTAAAAACTTTATCGAAAAATGTTAACTATTATACCTGCTATCGATATTATAGATGGTAAATGTGTACGGCTATCCAAGGGCGACTACAATCAAAAGAAGATTTATAACGAAAATCCCCTGGAAGTTGCACAGAACTTTGAAGCACATGGACTTAAGAGACTGCACCTGGTTGACTTGGATGGTGCAAAAGCCAGTCATGTTGTTAACTGGAGGGTTCTGGAAAAAATATCATCAAAAACAAGTCTTGAGATAGATTTTGGTGGTGGAGTAAAGACTAATGAAGATTTGAAGATTGTATTTTATAGTGGTGCCAGCATGGTTACTATTGGTAGCGTTGCGGTTAAACAACCTGAACTTTTTGAGAAATGGTTAAAAGCATTTGGTAGGGATAAGCTGATATTAGGAGCCGATGTAAACGAGAGAAAGATTGCAGTCTCGGGCTGGCTAGAGGTAACAGGGGTGGATATCCTTGATTTTCTAAAGAAATTTATTGATATGGGTGTGAATAATGTGCTTTGTACCGATATCAGTAAAGATGGAATGTTACAGGGTACAGCCCATAAGCTATACAAAGAGTTGATTACTGAGTTTCCTTCGCTATATTTGATAGCCAGTGGAGGAATAACCAAAATTGATGAACTGCAGCAACTTGCGGAGAATAAGATTCCTGCTGCAATAATAGGCAAATCAATATACGAAGGAAAAATCAACCTTACTGATTTAGAAAAATTAATACTATCCGGAAGTTTTAATTAGAAGGAATATGCTTGCAAAAAGAATAATACCCTGTCTCGATGTTAGAAATGGCATGACAGTAAAAGGTGTAAACTTTGTGAATATCCAGGAAGTTGGCGATGCTGTTGAACTGGGAGCCGAATATGCCCGTCAGGGTGCCGACGAATTGGTGTTCTTAGATATTACTGCATCGCACGAGGGTAGAAAAACATTTGTCGAACTGGTGAAACGCATTGCACGGAACCTGAATATACCCTTTACTGTAGGCGGTGGTATAAGTGAATTGAAAGATATTGAAGCTTTGTTGAGTGCCGGGGCCGATAAGGTTTCTATAAACTCAGCAGCTATTAAAAAACCTGATTTGATTGATCAGATAGCTAAAAACTTCGGCAGTCAGTTTGTTGTAGTTGCTATTGATGCAAAGGAAGAAAACAATAAATGGACAGCATATATTAACGGTGGTCGTATACCAACCGATAAGGAGCTTTTTTCATGGGCTAAAGAAGCAGAACAGCGTGGAGCAGGGGAGATACTCTTTACTTCCATGAACCACGATGGTACAAAAAACGGATTTGCATGTGAAGCCCTTGCCCGAATGTCAGAGAGCCTGTCTATACCAGTTATAGCCTCGGGTGGAGCTGGTACTATGGAACATTTTGCTGAAGTCTTTAGTAAAGGCAAAGCCGACGCCGGATTGGCTGCGAGCATTTTTCATTATAAGGAAATATCGGTTCCCCAATTGAAAGAATATTTAAGAAACAAAGGAGTTTCGGTTCGAATCTAACTTAAAAGAATAAAGAAAATGGCATTGGATTTTTTAATTAAACTTCAGGATTTGATTGATTCACGAAAACAGGAAATGCCCGAAGGTTCATATACCACAAAGCTTTTCAGTAAAGGAATTAATAAAATAGCACAAAAAGTGGGTGAAGAGGCTGTAGAGCTTGTTATTGAGTC
Source organism: Bacteroidota bacterium (assembly GCA_024640925.1). Classification (GTDB taxonomy): domain Bacteria; phylum Bacteroidota; class Bacteroidia; order Bacteroidales; family UBA10428; genus UBA10428. The sequence goes on from JAHEEB010000023.1 coordinate 9,391, forward strand.
GAAAGATTCGAATGATGAACTGTTTTTAAATGAAGCGGCTGATCTGGTGTATCATTTGCTTGTGTTACTGACCGAAAAAGGTTATCGGATTGAGGATGTAGAAAAGATACTGGAAGAAAGACACAAATAATTGAAATTAAAGCTTATTAACTAACAATTTAAATCCTTCGTTAGGGATTAAGCCAAGGTTATCATCGGAATATTCGCTTTTTAAACGATTAACATAGTACATGTCAATTTTCCCGACGTTTTTTGCTTCAATTTTGCCCCGGTATTCACATTCAAAATAATCTTTGATACACTCATAGGAATCGCCGGAAACGTTTACTTTTCCAACTTCTCCGCGTTCCTGCATACGCGAAGCAATATTTACGGTATCGCCCCAAACATCGTAAGCAAATTTCTTCTTTCCTACAACACCAGCAACGACAGGGCCTGTATGCACACCAATCCTAAGTTCCCAGAGAGGGCGATTGTTTATTCTATTCTCTGCGTTTATAATTGCCATGTAGTGCTGAATCTCTAATCCAGCTAATACAGCATCAACAGGGTTTGAATTGTTACGAAGGGGCAATCCTCCTACACACATATAGGCGTCGCCAATGGTTTTTATTTTCTCAAGGTAGTGTGTACCTATAATTTCATCAAAACGAATAAAATATGTATCGAGGTAGTTTACCAGTTCTTTAGGTTCAATTGCTTTACTTAGTTGAGAAAACCCTTTAAAATCGGAGAACAAAACAGTAACAAGTTTATAAAAGCGAGTTCCTGCCCGCCCTTTCGACTTTAATTGTCTGGCAACCTCGAAAGGCAAGATATTTAAAAGCAACCGTTCCGATTTTTCCTGTTCTTCTTCTATAAGTATTTTTTGTTGATTTATTTCTTCTTTTTGTTGCTCTAACTGAGAGTTCGCTTTCTCAAGATTTTCGGTTATATGAAACATCTTAAGATTTTGCTCATAAAGTTCTATTTCTTTTGTTTTTAATTCAGTTATGTCCGATTCAACAATAATAAGTTTTTCAAGATTTCCCCCCTTGGTTAATTGAGGAGAAACGATAGTTTGCAACCACTTTTCTTCTCCATGTTTATGATTGATGCGTATAGAAAAGCTGATAGGATTATGATGTTCAAAACAACTATCGAGCATTAAAGAAACTTCATCATTGTTATAAACTTTTTTTATGTCGCGACCATAGGACTCAATGTGTTCTTCAATGGATATTCCACGAAGTTTCTTGAATCCATCGTTGGCCCATTCTATGTCTCCAT
>JAHEEB010000023.1:10669-14224 GCA_024640925.1 Bacteroidota bacterium
TAGTTACAATAAATGAGTTCTGAACATTTTGAGCAAGTACAGCTTGTTTTTCAAGTTCTTTTCGTTGTTGTTTATATTTGACAATTTTAAGTTTAATCCGACGTAGAGTCTCACCAACACCAAGAGCCCTGTTAATTCTCGATTTTAATTCATTAATATCGATAGGTTTTGTAATAAAATCGAAAGCACCTTCGTCGAAGGCTTGTTTAAAATTTTCGGTGGTTTTATAGGCTGTTATAAATATTACCGGAGTTTCTTTAAGTTCATTGTGCTTTTGTATCATTCTAAGTGCCTCAAGTCCGTCGACTTCGGGCATAAGTAAATCCATAAGTATTAAATCGGGATTAACCAATTTGGCTTTTTCAAAAGCTTCTGCTCCATTCTCAGCGAAAGAACATTCAAATTCTCTTTCGTCAGCAGATAAAATACCTTCTATTAACCGGCTGTTATTAATATTATCGTCAACAATCAATACCTTATAACTCATCTTCAAATCTCACTTGTGGAATAAAAATACTAAAAAAAATTGTCACAGAGTTTAATTATACGAAAAATGCTGATATAAGTGATGCAAAAAGAGGAAGAAAATGATGTACTAAAAAAAAACCGGAGCAAAGTCCGGTTTTTATTATTGAATTAGATCATTTGTTCAAGAGTTTTCTTTATAATGCCAATGGCTTCCATCATTTGAGCCTCGTTTATTACAAGAGGTGGGGCAAAACGGATTATGTGTTCATGAGTTGGTTTTGCTATCAATCCATTTTCTTTCATAGCCAAACATACATCCCATGCTTTTTTTCCATTTGTTGGTTTAATTACAACAGCATTGAGCAGACCCTTACCGCGAACCAGCTCCACCATTGGGTTTTTACCAACCAATTTTTGTAATTCTGCACGGAATATTTTTCCTAATTTATCAGCATTTTCTGTAAGCTTTTCATCTTTCAATACCTGAAGAGCAGAAATGGCAACTTTTGCAGCAACCGGATTACCACCAAAGGTCGATCCATGTTCACCTGGTTTGATATTCAACATGATATCATCGTTGGCTAAAACAGCTGAAATAGGATACATACCACCAGAAAGCGCTTTACCTAAAATGAGAATATCCGGACGAACACCTTCATGGTCGCATGCAAGCATTTTTCCTGTACGGGCCAGACCAGTTTGCACTTCGTCGGCAATGAAAAGTACATTTTTTTGTTTGCAAAGATCATAAGCTTTTTTAAGGTATCCGTCTTCGGGCACATAAACACCAGCTTCACCCTGTATTGGTTCAACCAGAAATCCGGCAACATTAGGATCTTCAAGTGCCTTTTTCAGTGCATCGATATCATTATATGGTACAACAACAAATCCGGGAGTATATGGTCCAAATCCTTTAAATGAATCTGGGTCGGTAGACATTGAGATGATGGTAATTGTACGTCCATGGAAATTACCTTCGCATACTATAATCTTGGCCTGGTTTTCAGCTATCCCTTTTTTGTCATATGCCCATCTGCGGCAAAGTTTAAGAGCTGTTTCATCACCTTCGGCACCTGAGTTCATTGGAAGAACCTTATCGTAACCGAAGTATTTAGTAATATATTCTTCATATTCTCCCAGGCAGTTGTTATAAAAAGCTCTGGAAGTAAGAGCAAGTTTAGATGCCTGGTCGGTTAAAGCTTTTACAATTTTAGGATGGCAATGTCCCTGGTTTACAGCGGAATATGCAGAGAGAAAATCGAAATATCTCTTGCCTTCAACATCCCATACAAATATTCCTTCACCACGTTCCAATACAACAGGTAGCGGATGATAATTATGCGCTCCGTATTGATCTTCTTTCTTCATGTAATCCTGACTTGTCATATTCTTAGGTTTTAAAATTTAGAATTTTTATGCAAAAGTAATGTATTAATATTCATAAAATATGATAAAACGCACCTTTTTTATTTCTTTAAGTATTTTGTTATTTTTATAAGGGTTGCAAGTTTAAGAAATATTGAGGAAAATAATCAGGAGTTGTATCAATTTTTGTTTGAAATAGACATGATCTGGTAATAAGCAAATCTTTCATTAATTTTAAACCACTTAACATTTGAAGGTTTTAAAAGAAGTCCTATATTCGTAAAGAATACAAGTCAAATTAATCAATAGCTGATGGAAAATCAGGAATATAAAATTCTTATTGTTGATGATGAACCGGATATCATTGAGTTTTTAACTTATAACCTCAAACGAGAAGGCTTTAATATATTTTCTGCTAACAATGGTAACTCTGCCATCGAAATGGCACAACAATTAATTCCTCATTTAATTCTGCTCGATGTTATGATGCCTGGCATGGATGGTATTGAGGCATGTGAGAAAATGAGGGAAATAAAAGCTCTTGATAACACATTGATTGTATTCTTAACTGCACGAGGAGAGGATTATAGCCAGGTGGCAGGTTTTGAGGCAGGTGGTGATGATTATATAACGAAACCTGTAAAACCTAAAGTATTAATTAGCAGGCTTGGAGCTCTTTTTAAGAGGGTAAACTGGAAGGAAGAAATTTCCAGCTCAAATCCTATGCGTATTGAAAAAGGAGGGCTTATTATCGATCGGGAAAAGTATGCCATTTACGAAGGAAAGAAAGAGATTATACTTCCGAAGAAGGAGTTTGAGTTATTATTACTTCTGTCATCGAAACCAGGCAAGGTTTTTACCAGAGAAGAGATTTTTGAACTGGTTTGGGGCAACGATATAATTGTTGGAGATCGTACCATTGATGTCCATATCAGGAAACTCAGGGAAAAAATTGGTGAAGATTATATCAAAACAATTAAAGGAGTGGGTTATAAATTTAATGAATGATGAAAGCGAATCTTCTTTTAATTGGGCTATTATTAGTAGTATCATGTTCTTTAAACAAGAAACAAATGAGCGATATTGATAAAAAGATTATTTCTGATCTGAACTTCGATGAAAATCTAATCTCTCTTATTCGGGAAACAACAGGTAGTGCTATAGCAATTTCTTCTATGAATACCGAGGTTGAATATGCTTTTAAAGATTCCTTACAGTATGAACATTTTTCATCTAAGGGTATAAAAGCACTTGTATTTTATGAGGATCAGCAAAAAGCTGTTGAAATAGTTAAAAGACTGAGAGAACAATTTGCCCAAAAAGGATATTGTATCTATGTCTCAGAAACCAATTTTGGAAACAGTAAAGATGAAGTTACCATTTTGAAAACCAACGATAAGTATGATGTTTTGCGATTTGAAGGAACCAATGGAATAAACTATGATATTTTCGTTGAAGATTTAATTAGCAAACTTATGGTTTGGGATCAAAAATATAATTTAAAAATAGTTGCTTCAGGTATGGATTTTTTTGAAGCAGAATACACAACTCCTCCAGCTGATATAATGCAATTTGCACAGGAAGTTTACGAGTTTTGTCCCGATGTAGTGGACCAGGGAACAGAAACTGTCGAAGCCCTGGCTAATGAAATGGCAAGGAGCAATACCCTATACTTATGGTGGGATTGAGACTTTATAAATGGAAAAATAAATAACCTATATA
>JAHEEB010001083.1 GCA_024640925.1 Bacteroidota bacterium
TCATCAGTTGGTTTAGGTAGATTTGTAAAAAAATTACCAATAACATCAAGTTGATGTAAACCCTCAGTATGACTACTAGGTAGTGAAGTTACAGGATTGATATATTCTTTAGCGCTTTGTATTATCCGTTCATCACTAACATAAGAAATTGTTTCAAATACATCTTCCTTAATATTCCCATTGGGATAATAAAAATCTGTTAGCTCAGGATTTGAATAAAATAGACTTAGCTTTCTCGGTTTATCAAGGAAAAAATACACCCCGTTTTCAAAATTCTGATTTGTATCTCTCTTTAAAAAATCAAAGTCGGTAGTCCTCTCAGATAAAAAGGACACTCGATATTTGCCAGATAAATTCCGATATAAGTAAACACTTGGCCTTTTAAATAAGGTCAGATTTTCAATTATTAGATTTATTGAATCAATTAGTTTAGGACAAACAGATGTGCAAGGCTGATATGTAGTAGCACCATGACCTTTTGTTTTGTTTCTCAAAACTGTGAATAAATGGAACCATTGTTTTAATGGCGCTTTTCCACTGAGAGAGTCATGTGGAATATTGAAAATAGCAAGACAATCAACCAATAATTTTAAAGACTCATATTGCCAATTCCCATCTGAAACTCTTTGAGTTAATTCTTTAAATTCATAATCTCTAATACTTGAAGTAATCAATTCAGCAGACGGCCCAGTTAATACTTCATCTATTGTTTTAGAAAAATCACCAATTGCATTTGCTCTTACTAAAAAATGTTCATGTCGATATTTATTTCTATCCTTATCCTCATTTATAGCAGATACGAGAAATAGAGTTACAATTTTCGTTACTTGTTCTCCTAATAATATCAAATCATAGAAATATGTTAAGTCAGAATCATTCTTAGTAGATTCTAACCTATCATACATTCTTTTCAATGGCAAAAAATTTATCATAGTGTGGTATTTTTTTAATGCTCGCTACTTATTATAGGTGCAACAAAACTTTACTTATACCTTCAATAGAGAAAAGTGATGTTCTATTGATATTTATATATAGATCAGAAAGTTTGATTTCTCGAACAATATACAAAACATTAAAACCATTTCAAATACCCTCCTGTACATAAATATTTCATTGAAACCAATAGAAAATCTATTCCTTGCCTATATTAAATTTACACAACCAACTTTCTTTTTCCTATTCGAAAAACGTCTATCTTATCAGAAACAATTTTGATTATATGATAATCATAGGACAAGTTACTGATAGGGACAGTTTAGAAAACAAGTTTGAGGTTCAATCCACTATGGAAAAAGAACACATAAAGAATTTCAGCATTTTTCCTGGTGAGAAATCATTAGTTGTTTGTTCAAACAATAAACATAAACTCGTTACCCTTCATTATGGATTAATACCATTCTGGACAAGTTCCAGCAAGAAGTATTTTGAAGCCCCTGTTGATGGAGATGGTACCTCCCTTACAGAGCCACATAATTTAAAGAAGCGAATTATAAATGTTCCAGCTTTCCGAAAGCCTGTCAGAGAAACCAGGTGTATTATTCCTGTCGATTATTTCATTCTTGCAGATGAAGATAGAGCTGTTTTATTTTTTACAGATGAAAGACCATTTGCCTTGGCAGGAGTTTTTGACTCATGGAAGCTATCCTACAAGGATAAAGAACTGTACGAAGGTTTCTCGATATTAACACTTCCTGCTAAAGGAATATTTTCCGAATGTTCTTTCAAAAACCAACCTCTCATTTTATCGATGAGAGCCTCAAGACAATGGCTGAATCAAGATGCGCCACTTATGGAAATAACATCAGTAATGGATTATTACGATGATAAAAAAATAAATGGATATAACCTGGATCCTGCTCTATTGAATCAACATATTAATGATAAGTCTGTAATAAAGCCAGTCGGAGCATTTTTAAGAGATAACAAGTTTGATTCATATTCAATTATTGAGAGAATAAAAGGTTCCCGTTATAAAAAAGGGGCAACCCATGAGGATTATGGCCAAGAACAAAGGATTTGGAGAGGAAGTAAATAGTTTAGAATAACATGACTTTCCTTTATTTGATAAGAATAGTCACTTAATATTTGATGGATATTTTCCATTTATTTAATCAAATTCATCGTTAATTTCTGTC
>JAHEEB010000341.1 GCA_024640925.1 Bacteroidota bacterium
ATATACCGGGTCTTACCCAATTACGAAGGCCTCCCGATTCACAAATAAAGAAATCATCGGGATTGCTAATTTTCAGTATTTTTTGAAATGCTATACCTAGCTGATCGTCTCCGGCCATTATAAAATATGATTTTTTTGCCCCCGCAGCCAGCATTCTTGAGCTATCCTTGGGTATATTCATATTTAATTCCTCCACAATACAAAGGTCCTTCTCTTTTAAAACAATGTTGCCCTGGATATTTTCATAAAAATGTGGAGTAATTTTAATGGCAATAATACAATGTAATTGACTGAATTTATGAATTAAATTGCAGGCAAGTGTCGTTTTTCCGGAATTCCGTGAAGTTCCTGCAATGAGTAATAACCTTGAATTGATAAGCGTTTCCATTAATATAGAATTAGCTTTTTACCGGCAACCAGCTAAGTTGCTAAAAAATGTATTTCAGAATCGGAAAATGGAGTTTAAAACTGCCAGTAACCAATCCGACAATACCAACCAGACAAGAAATAAATAATCCATGCTTTCATTTTTATTTCTCTGGTCCAATAAAAAGAATGATACAGCTTACATACAATAAGCCAGGCCTACCTTAAACTGTATCTCCTTTCCAAATTTAGGAAATCATCCTACGGGAGGTAAAATCGTTTCCAATTATACCCGTCGGTTATCTTTTCGTGTGTTAACCATTTAGAAAAGAAAACTCGGAGAAAGCAAAAGCAAATTAATTAAAATAAAGCAAAATCGAATAATTACTAATTAGAAATTTTAAGTGTACGTTTAAAATCAGCTTACAATGGAATAACTTTTTACACTTGTTGTTCAGAACCGACACTTATAAAGTATTTCCATACACATGTTGTTTTACACCGGTATTTTTGATTCATAATTAAAAATAAAAACGGAGGAAATCATCATGAAAACAGAAATCGTTCAGTTCAGTAAAAAAGGCTTTTTTTTAAAACTCGGTCTCATTCCCATCCTATTCTTTTTTGCTGAATTAATCTCTTTTTCGCAGGAAGAAGATAAAACACTATCACCTTACTTTATGGTATTAAGTGAAAACCCGGAAGTTGATCAGTTACCGCTAAAAAGCACAAATGCACAGGTTAATATAGTAGGAGTGATTGCGGATGTAACTATTAACCAGGTTTATAAAAACGATGGAAAAAATGCTCTGGAAACGATTTATACTTTTCCGGCATCGTCTAATGCAGCTGTTTATGCCATGGAAATGATAATTGGTGATAGAAAAATAGTAGCTAAAATTGAAGAAAAGGAGAAGGCGAGGACAGATTATGAACAGGCAAAGGCAGAAGGAAAAAGAACCTCTTTACTTGAACAGGAAAGACCAAATGTTTTTCAGATGAATGTAGCCAATATCATGCCTGGCGACGAAATTACCGTAACACTGAAATATACCGAGCTGTTAGTTCCCGAAGGTGGCAAATACCAATTTGTATATCCAACAGTTGTTGGTCCTCGTTATTCAAACCAAAATACTTCAGAAGCACCTGGCACGGACCAGTTTGTAAGCACCCCTTACCTGACAGAAGATACTGCACCCACTTATGATTTCTCTATAGAAGTGAATCTTCAGGCCGGAATGCCTATTCAGAGTGTTACTTGTGCAACGCATAAAACAACTATTTCATATCAACAAACCAGCAATGCAGTTATTAAGCTTGATCCGACCGAAAACAAAGGAGGAAATCGCGATTTTGTTTTAAATTATCAGCTGGCTGGCGATAAAATCGAATCGGGACTTTTGCTCTATCAACATGCCGACGAAAACTTTTTCTTATTAATGGTTCAGCCGCCTAAACGGGTTGTAAAAGAAGAAATTCCACCCCGCGAATATATTTTCATTGTCGATGTTTCTGGTTCAATGGCAGGTTTTCCTCTTAATGTGTCAAAAACACTTCTTCGCAACCTGGTTGTAAACCTGAAACCTACCGATATGTTCAATGTGCTTGTATTTGCGGGTTCCTCAGGTTGGTTATCCGACAATTCTCTTCCTGCTAGAGAAGAAAATATCAACAGGGCTATCAGCTTTATTGATAATCAGCAAGGCGGAGGAGGCACAGAACTATTGTCTGCATTACAGAAAGCAATGAGCTTTCCGAGGCAAAGCGAATCGCTGTCACGTTCCTTCATTATTGCAACTGACGGATATGTTGATTTTGAGAAAGAAGCTTTTGACATTATCCATAAAAACTGTGATCAGGCTAATACCTTTGCTTTTGGAATTGGTTCCAGTGTAAACCGCTTTCTCATTGAAGGTATGGCAAATGCAGGAATGAGCGAGCCCTTCATCATATTAAATGAATCAAACGCCGATGCTGAAGCAGAAAGATTCAGACAATATGTAAACAGTCCTGTTCTTACACAAATTAAAAAAGAGTTTAAAGGTTTCGATGCTTACGATGTTGAACCTTTATCTATACCAGATGTACTGGCCGAAAGACCTGTTATAATCTATGGCAAATACAGAGGAGAAGCTAAAGGTACCATTACTGTAAAAGGAATTTCAGGCAATGGCACCTATAAGAAAACTTTTAATGTGGGGGAAGTAGAACCAGACAATAAAAATCTGGCTATTCGTTACTTATGGGCCAGGAAAAAAGTCCAGCTACTCGATGATTATAATAATCTTTCGTACGATGGAGAAATCGTTAAAGAGGTTACCGACCTGGGAATAAAATATAACCTGATGACTGCCTATACTTCTTTTATTGCCATAGAAGAAAAAATTGTAAATGAAGGCAGCATTACATCGGTTAAACAGGTACTGCCTTTACCCGAAGGTGTTCCAAATTCAGCAGTTGGCTTTGATATGGAAGCAGACGAGGAAGATTTTGAATTCACTTTATACAAAGAAATTGTTGTATCCAATGAACTCTCACCGGATAGTAAAAAAGAAGCTTTACTGGATATCGAGAGCACTTTCTATTCAGCTTTTGGCCAATGTATAACTTTAATCGATCCAACGCTGGAATCAATCATTGTAACAGTTGATGCAAGTGGTAAAGTTATCGATGTAAAAGTAAAGGGTAAAAACCTCAGTGATGAAATGGTTAGTTGTTTGACAGAAGCAGCAATGCAATTAAATTTCAAGGCTCTCAATGTTAATCAGGAATGGAAATACGAAGTTAAGTTTTAATAGCATTCCTGTGTGAGTGGAACTTGTCGCTAATGATGAGTTTCACTCATTTTTAAAAGGTTTTATATAAAAAGATTAACCATGAACCCAATGTATATTCATTCTTATAAAGTCCGCATACGAATTCTCTTAACCATTTTAATTCTTTTGATAGTTACATGGTTATTCCATGTATCTGCTCAGAGTAGTCCATTTATTGGTATGCAAAGGCCGAGCATCACATTTATTCTGGGAGAAGATGAAGATGCGGGTAATCCCTATTACAGCCTGGCCACATCATACTATCAGAATAACCCCGAAGGTTGCACGAATTATTTAGTTTGCGATTGCCGATCTCTTTCAGATGTCAGAGATTATCTGGCAAACAACTACAGTGATGATGGGCAACCGTGGGGTTTAATCAATCTTGTATCGCATGGCAATCAATGGCTGGGATTAAGTGTTAAAGTAACTCCTCAATCTAAACGTGCTACCTGCGACCGGATTTTGGAGAACATACGAAATGGAAAATTAAAAGAACTGCCCGACAGTCTTATTGATTCCAAAACGGAAATTTTTCTTCACGGGTGCGGAGTAGGAAATAATCCGGGACTAGTGGATGCTGTCGGAGAAGCATTTGGAGGAAGTACCAATAAACCAAAAGTAAGAGCTTCAAAGTTATTCGAGTATTATTCACTGGATGATGGAGCAGCAAAGGAAATCAGGAGATATTTTGCACACACATGGAGTATCTGTTATAAGATGGGAGAGAACCTTGAAAAAGATACGCTTTGTGACCTGCTCGGGGAGAAGTACCCCACCTCGGAAATAGATTGGATAAACGCATTAAATCGTGAATTGCCCAGATGGTCAGGCGATATTTATTATTACACCTTTGAAGTGCCGGTAAAATTTACCATAAAGCAATGCGATATAAACGCAATGCCTAATGTGAATGATGAAGACAGCCTGATGGTGTGGGTAAAAAATCAAAAAGAAATTACCGGATTGCTCGAAAAAATTGAAATTCCGGCAGAAAAATTCAAGTGGTCTGTTACTACTGTTTATGCAAATGAAGGAAAGGGGAAGAAATCGCCAGCCCTGTGGATAAAGGGATATTGTACAGTGATGTGTATAATAGAACCTCTGGTAGGAGGAGATCGGAATGAGTGTGAGCGAAGAAAGCCATATGCACCGGAATTAGACGATCCGGAGTATTATTATGTGAATTAGGTTGTTCCTGATACCTGATAAGGGAAAGAATTATTGAAAAGGGAAATTGATTGAGAAAGAGGGAAAATCATTTGCAAAAATTAGACGATTAGGTTTAGTTAGCAATGATTGGTTCTGCTTTTTATAATGTATTGGAATCCGGGATAAACGATTCATTCATCCTGTACTCTGAAAACAAAAGGAATCTTCAGCTGGATAATCTCGCTAACCGGGGTATCCAGGTTGGATATGGTTAAGCCGAGCAACCGGGCCCCTTTATCTTTGTTTTCAATATTTTCGGCGAGAAGCAACATATAGTTATGAATGTCTTCTCTGGTCAGATATTCTTCTGAACTTTTGCTCCGGGTAATCTGATCAAAATCTCTGAATTTTACCTTCAGGGTCAACGTTCTTCCTTTGCGGTTTTTCCGCTCAATCCGTTCAATAAGTTCTTTTTCTATGCGGTTAAGTGCCTCAACCCAGGCTTCTATCCCATACAAATCTTCTTCAAACGTATATTCAACACCTATTGATTTACGAATTCGCAATGGATTCACTTTGCGGTCATCCTTGCCACGCACAATATCGTAAAAGAAACTTCCTGATTTTCCAAAATTTCTTGTAAGAGATTCGAGGTTGATTAAACATTTAATTTCAGTTATAGATCTGATCAACGATCTTGTTCTTTTTTCTGTTATTCCTGATATATAATTATGAATGTTTTTTTCTTCTTTCTCTATCAATTATTCCAAGAGAATCTACATCTGATTCTTTTCGAGAAAGATACCAAATCATTCGAGAAATTTATGAAAACAGACTGGATCTGCATTCACAGAACTAACTGTAAAGAATTAAGGAAGCTAAACCTTATTCTATCTATACTTTGTTCGTGTACATTACAATTCTTTACCAAATTTTCTCAAAACTCTTTTTCTCAACTTCTTTGTCTAAGTCAATGAAATAGGTTTTGTTTTTCTCCGACAGCATTAACGGGTCTTTTCTAAATAGTTTGGAAAGAAGTGATATTGGGAACAGAAAAAGGAAAAACACAATGATTAGTAAAATATTGGGAATTATGTAAGCCATTAATTTTGCTAATTTCATCCAACCCCATTCAATTTTCTTACTTAAAAAGGTAGAGATTATTCCGGTTATTCCAACAATGAGCGACACATAAACAGCCCATTGCCATAGAAACAACAAGTATAAGATTAAAAAGCCTATGGAAATAATCAGGATGGTTGATTTTGATGTATCTGATTTCATGTTTTTTCCCTCCCTTGTTTAAAATAGTGTATAAATAAATGGTGCAATGGCACTGGCTCCGCCAAAAACAATTAGTAACC
>JAHEEB010001084.1 GCA_024640925.1 Bacteroidota bacterium
GTCCAAATAATCATAAGTAAACATCTGTAATAAAGTTGAATATTATAATCTAATCTATTAATAATAATAAAGAAAATTATTGTAATAAAGCTAAAAAGAATTACATTAATAGGTATTAGAAAAGATTTAATATATTTATATCCAAATAAAATATATAACCCCGCGAGAACAACATGGGTAATCATATTTACATAGGCTGCACCAACAATGCCAAACTTTGGAATATACAAAAAGTTTAAACAAACATTGATAACTAAAGATATAATTACAGTGATAACTCTCATATTCTGATGGTTGGATATAGTTAATAAAATACAATATACTGATGTTAATATCCTGAAAAATAAAACTAATGCTAAAGGTTCAACTAAAGATAAGGAAGAAATATATTTCTGGGAATACAGTATTAACACAACCTCTTTTGAGAAAAGAATAATAAATACAAAAAATACTAACCCTATGGTAATAATAATTTTGTTTATCTCAGTTCCGATTTTAATGAATTCATTTTTATCTGATAGATATTTAGATGATAGAAATGGTATAAATACATTATTTAACAGCTCATTAACAGATAAAAGAATTAAAATAATTTTAAAATATGCCTGATATATAGCTAGAGCATCGTTCCCTGAATAATATGCTATAAGTTGGTTGTCGATAGTAAAATAGAAAACCCCAATAATATAATGTGCACCAAATGAAAAGGAATTTTTAAATAAATATTTTTGAATTTTTTTATCAACTTCAAAAGTAAAACTAAAAGTTCTGATAAACTTTATACAAAGCATAATGAATTGAATTAACCTACTTATAGCTAAACCATAAGCAATAAAGAAGACGTCTTGATTTAATAAGAAAAACAATAATATTAAGATTACATTTAAGAGAGAGAAAATAATTGAAATCCAACTTTCAATTTTGAACATGTTAACTGACCTGAAAACGGAAAATAAATACATATTTCCTGATGTAATAATAGCAGTAAATATGAATATAACTCCTATTTTCTCATTAGCTCCATTGAAAAATAAGTTAAGGTAAATAAATGCTCCAACTATTGTAAAAAAAGCTACTACAGATTTTTGAATAAAAGTATTAAATACATATTTGTTTATTTCAAAACGTTTTTGAGGGATATCTCTTTGAGACATTAAGGAATAACCAAATTCAGCGATTACTGTTAAAAGTCCGGCTAAAGTAACTCCAAAAGAAATAAGTCCAAAATCATTCAAGCTCATCATTCTGGCAAGGATGATATATACAACGCTTCCGGTAATGATGCGACTTATAAAGGTGATTATTGAAAAACCAATATTAGAAATAAGATTGTTTTTCATATTCCTTTATAAAATAACTTAAGATAGTTATATACCGTTTTAAAATATATCATCATATAAACAATAAACCAAACGATTAATACATAATATGAAAAGGAATAACCAAAAATTAAATCAATTAGTATAAGAAATGGAAATAGTAATATAAAGTTGGGATAAATATTTATTTGTATTAAGATATATTTAATTAAAGAAGGTCTTGTTTTTTTTTCGTTAGTTGTACTTTTTAGAATGTATGTTTTAAAAGTATTAAAATTACGAATAGTTAATTCCATGGAAATAAACAAAATGAAAATAAAGGAAAGAACAATAAGATTGTAAGATTTCATTTGCACAAAATTTACCCATAATGACAGGTTCATAAGTGGATGACAAATTAGGTGAGCCATAAAATCCATTTCTTTTCCATACCTTGAAAATTGTTTTGTAATTCTGGCAACTTCTCCATCAGAACAGTCAAAAATGAACCAAAGATGGAAAAAAATAAAACCTAATATTTTGGTATATAAATATGGTAAAGAAAAGAGAATTGCTCCAATAATCCCGGAAAGGATCATAAATAATGTAATGGTATTGGGTTTAACAGATTTTTTAATAAAGAATATAGTAAACAGAGGCGAGATGGAAGACGAAATAAAATGACCAACAAATGTGTTAAACCTGTAATTATTTAATGGTGAAAGATTTCTTATATCCCTAAATTTGATTGTATTCATTTTGCAAGAATTAAAAAAAACAGATTGTATTAAAAAAAATTGTGTTATACAATTAATTTACTATCATATTCATC
>JAHEEB010001085.1 GCA_024640925.1 Bacteroidota bacterium
CGTATTTTATCAATCTCATTGCCCCTGATCCCGATCTCATCGTTCATTTTCTTCATCTCATTGTCCATTTTTTCGATCTCATTGCATATTTTATCAATCTCATTGCCCCTGATCCCGATCTCATCGTTCATTTTCTTCATCTCATTGTCCATTTTTTCGATCTCATTGCGTATTTTATCGATCTCATTGTCCCTGATCCCGATCTCATCGTTCATTTTCTTCATCTCATTGTCCATTTTATCGATCTCATTGCATATTTTATCGATCTCATTGTCCCTGATCCCGATCTCATCGTTCATTTTCTTCATTTCATTGTCGATATTTTCAATTTTTTAGTCAATAATCTCAATCTCATTGCCGATATTTTCGATCTCCGTCAATTTTCCTCATCAAAAACAAGATAAAGAGATAAACAAATTACCCCTTATTGCTGTTGTTAGGGTGATATAAATGATTATTCCATGTCAACATTTGATATAATAATGCCCAAACTGGGCGAAAGCATTCAGGAAGCCACTATTATAAGGTGGTTTAAAAAGGTAGGTGACCAGATTAAAGAGGAGGAATCACTTCTTGAGATTGCAACAGATAAAGTCGATTCCGAGATTCCATCGCCGGTTGATGGTGTGGTTGTTAAGTTACTTTTCGATGAGGGCTCTGTTGTTCCTGTTGGTAAAATAATTGCTGTTGTTAATACCGATGAAAATGCTCTTGAGAATAAGAATGAAACTTTACCAAATACTGCAATCATTCCGGAATTGGCAGATAAAAAAATCGACAAATCTATTGAGAAGAAAGATGCTTCAACGAATGACAAGTTCTATTCACCTTTGGTTAAAAATATAGCCAGACAGGAAAATCTTTCACTCGAACAACTTGATGCCATTTCAGGAACAGGATATAAAGGAAGGGTCAGAAAACAAGATGTCCTGGGTTTCATTCAAAATAAGACAGTCACCGAAGAACCTGCCACGAAAGTTCAGCAAAAGCAGAATGTTTCTGTTTCGCAACCTAAAGTAATTCTGAATAGTGGTGATCAGATCATTCAGATGGATCGGATTCGTAAGCTTATTGCCGAGCACATGGTTATGTCGAAGCATGTTGCCCCGCATGTTAGTAATTTTATTGAGGTAGATGTCACAAACCTGGTTTTATGGCGCAATAAGATTAAAGATACTTTTCAAAAACGCGAAGGTCAAAAAATAACTTTTATGCCTGTTTTTATTGAGGCTGTAGCCAATGCACTCCGTAAATATCCTGGTATAAATGCTTCCGTCGATGGCGATACAATAATTCTTAGAAAGAATATAAATATTGGAATTGCGGTGGCTCTACCTGCAGGTAACCTCATTGTTCCGGTAATTAAAAATGCCGACCAGAAGAATCTGGTAGGGCTAACAACTGATTTGAATTCGCTGGCTGAATTGGCCCGAAAAAACAAACTTTCGCCCGACGATATACAGGGAGGAACATTTACCATTTCCAATTTTGGCTCTTTTGGTAATTTAACCGGTACCCCCATAATTAATCAGCCCCAGGTTGCAATTCTGGCAACCGGAACGATTGAAAAGAAACCGGCAGTAATCGAAACTCCAACCGGCGATGTAATTGCTATCCGGCATAAAATGATACTTGCCCTAACCTACGATCACAGGGCAATTGATGGCGCTCTTGCTGGTGGTTTTCTGCGATTTCTTGCCGATATTTTAGAACAATTTGATATGAACCGTGCGATATAATTAGATTATGGCTTATACTGATTTAACTGTTGAGAAAAGTTTTGGAATAAAAGGAACAGAGAAAACGATTCTTGAGAAATGGTATTATCTCATGGCTCTCGGACGTTCTCTCGACGATAAGGCTCCCAACTATTTAAAACAGGCTCTTGGGTGGTCTTATCATGCTCCTTATGCCGGTCACGATGGTATCCAATTGGCTATCGGACAGGTTTTCGATAAAGAAACCGATCACTTATTTCCTTATTATCGCGATATGCTTACCTCCATATCAGCTGGTTTAACTGCCACAGAAATTATCTGTAATGGCCTATCGAAAGATACAGATGTGGCTGGTGGTGGCAGACATATGTCGAACCATTTTGCCAAGCCCGAATGGAACATTCATAATGTT
>JAHEEB010000342.1 GCA_024640925.1 Bacteroidota bacterium
TGTAAGTGAGACTTTTTGAAAATACATTTCTCTGTTTTTATCAAACCTAAATTTGTTATTAGGAAACATCTAACGATAAGTCGATGCGAGAAAAGGATTTTAACTTGACCATTTTATACAATTGCCAATATATGCGTTTTGGCATTAATACTGATTCTGAGTAACCGAAATTCCCCTGGCTTTAAATTCTTTAAACAGTCTTCCTTCAAAATCTTCCGATGGAGCCGGCGATGGAGACATGGATAGTTTTCCCTGGTTGTCAATCAGATAATAAGTAGGGAAAGCCCTAATATCATATAGTTTTAAAACATCGGGCTGGTTACCATAATGCAGGAAAGTCCATTTAAAACCACTCCTCTTTACATAATCTTTCATTACGGATAAATCGTCGTCAACAATAATGGTAACTATTTCGAGATATTGATTATGCTTCTCATATAAGTTCTTCAACATCACAAAATCATTCATACAGGTATAACTAAAGCACGAACAAAAATTCAGATATACGTATTTCCCTTTAAACATATCAAGACTTACCAGAGTGCTATCGATGGTATATAATTTGAATGATGGGGGCTCAAAACCTCTAAGCAACCTGGTGACCTTGTTATATATGTTCTGGGCAACTATATGTTGTTGTGGATCTTTAACTGTAACAAGAAATGTATCCAGAATCTGAAGCATAGCACTTCGTGAAAAATTATCATCGTAAAACTCATCGTAAAGATTTTTCAGAATAACCATGTTAAGTAATGGTTCGGGCTCTATTACTTTATTATCTGATAATGCTTTTTTTAAAAGACTCAGACTTTTTTTATCACTTATGGCAGATCTGAACATGCCACTAGAATCGATTCGTGAGAAATGAACAAAATATCCTTTGTAAACCAGGTTGAATAAATCGATGAAGGCAGGATTGTTATAAAGAAAACCCTGATTTTTAAAAAAATCATCTGACGTTTTCTTCGATTTGTTTTGAAGGGCAATGAACCTCAACTTTCCGTATTTATATCTACGGTAATCGTTAAAATATTCGTTTTTCGAATGACTGAATGGCTTTTCCATTCGTTCAATATCTTCGTCGAGCTGTTTAAAATCAATGTCGGAAAATATTTTCTGTACATGCTTATTGTAATATGGAACAAAAGCATCGTTAAACATTCTAATCAGAATATTCAAATCATCCTCTTTGAAAGTCATAGTGCCAAGCTGTACCTCAACTGGTGTAAAATAAGGATTTAATAAATCTGCTTCCGTTTTCCCTTTAAATGGAGGCAGAACAATGGAATATTTCATTCCCGGTTCAACAAACAGAAAAATTTTATAAATAC
Source organism: Bacteroidota bacterium (assembly GCA_024640925.1). Taxonomy (GTDB): domain Bacteria; phylum Bacteroidota; class Bacteroidia; order Bacteroidales; family UBA10428; genus UBA10428. Next base: position 1,332 of record JAHEEB010000342.1, read on the forward strand.
CCATATAGGAATAAACCAATTGGGTCTGATCAATATTCAATAACATGCTGAAAGTGCCATTTGAAGCAACTTTCACCCTTGCTAATTCATAATCTGTTTCAGTAATCGGATCGGCAGATTTATACAAAATGATTTCCTTGTTTGCATAGGAGGAATCAACGCCTTCAATTACCACACTGGCAGAAATTATTTGCGAGAAACAAGCAAAAAAAACAATGGTGGTAAGAATAAATTGCCTTTTATCCATCAGATATTTACTTTATAATAAGATTTTCAGGTAAAAAAACGGAAGCATCACCCCCATGTCGGATAACATCTCTAACAATGGTAGAAGTAATGTAAGAATGCTCTGGTTGAGTTAACAAAAACACGGTTTCAATATTTGTATTCATAGCCCGGTTCATCTGTCCGATAGCTCTTTCGTACTCAAAATCTGAGGAAGTTCTTACCCCTCGTAGTATATAATTTGCACCTGTTTTTTTGCAAAAATCAACAGTTAGTCCTGAATAACTCTGAACTTTAACCTTAGGTTCTTTCTCAAAAACGGTTTTAATCCATTCCATGCGCTGTTCAAGAGTAAAATAATCGGTTTTATTGGTGTTTTTCCCAATAGCAATTATTATTTCATCAAATAAAGGTAAGGCTCTTCTGACGATTGATTCGTGTCCTATAGTAATCGGATCAAATGAACCAGGGAAAATGGCTGTTTTTTTATCCATGTTATTATTCTTTTCATCCGCTAACTTACAAATAAAAATTCAGCTACATCTATTTGAAAATACACTTATCTCTTCGATTTTTCTGTTTTGTCAGTCAAGTATAAATCCAAAGCAAGAAAAAACAGATATAATAAATCATTAAAAGCAATGAGATAAATCACCCATACCTTTTGCTTTGTAAATAAAGCAATTATGTAATTTCAATGTACTTTATACCTAAATTGTTTATGACAATCTTACCCTGGACGGAACAATATTCTGTCGACATCCGGAAAATAGACAATCAGCATAAAATATTGCTGGATTACCTCAATAAATTATATGATATCATATTAGGGGAAACTGAAAACGAAGATATTGTCAAAATTATTGATGACATGACGATTCATGCTATTTCGCAGTTCCGGAGCGAAGAACAACTGATGTTTTCTACCGGCTACCCTAAATACAGTCATCACAAACTTCAACATAAACATTTAATCAAACAGTTAGGTGACCTCAGAGAGAAATATTGTTCAGATGGATCTACAGAATTAGTTGAACTTACAAATTTTCTTAAAGACTGGCTTGTAGATCATATCATGGGTTCAGACAAAAGCATGGGCAAATTCCTTGTAGATTATGGAGTATATTAATAAATTAATTATAAAATCAGATTGAATAACCAAACATTAAGAGAAAAAGGAGGACGAATTATGCTAAATAATACTACTATTAGAGGCAAGCTATTGCTGGGTTTTTCGGCAGTTTCGTTAATTGCTGCAATAATCGGGATTTTTGGCACTGTTAAAATCAAGCAAATGGGTAATCAGGATGCCATTTTGTATAAAAACGTAACCGTTGCCCTAAGCGATTTATATAAAATGCAACATGGATTTCAGAATATTCGGGCTTCGTATCGTGATATGTTATCAGAAAATGACGAATCCATTATCCAAAAGCATATCGATAAAGTTGATAATATGTTTTCTGTTATCAGGTCAGCTGGAAAAGAGTATGAGAAATCAATTACAACAGATTCAGGACGTGTTAGATTTGACACATTTATGAATGCAATAGATGAATTCGAAAAAGGTATTGCTCCCATGAAAGTATATGCTTTAAAAAACGACGATGTTGGCGGATATGCCTATATGTGGGGCAATCTTGTTGATGATGTGAAGCTATGTGAAAAGACTTTGCAGGAATTGACCAACAACAAAGTAGAAAGGGGAAAGGAAATAAGCGACAAAAATGAAGCAACAGCAAATATGGCTTCTGCATTAATGATCTCCTTATTACTTATTGGAGCAATAGCTGCTTTCATTTTAGGACTCTCCATCTCTGGAAATGTTAGAAAGACAATCAAATTACTGGTCGAAGAAATTGGGAAACTTGTAGAGGCAGCAGTTGGTGGCAGGTTAACTGTTCGTTCTGATCCCGAAAAAACAACTGTTGAATTTAGAAAAATACCAGAGGGTATTAACCGTACACTCGATGCTTTAATTGAACCTTTAAATGTGGCAGCCACCTATGTCGATAAAATTTCGAAAGGTGATATTCCGGAATTAATTACCAAGGAATACCAGGGAGATTTTAATCTTATTAAAGAAAACCTGAATGCTTTAATTATTGCACAAAATCAGATAATAGAAAAAGCTGTTCTTATTTCAAATGGAGATCTTTCGGTAGAACTCAAGAAACGTTCTGAGAAGGATACACTTATGCAATCGCTCAACGATATGGTACGATCTACATCAAAAACTATTGACGAGTTCAGGTTTGCTGCTGATAATATTGCAAGTGCAGGCGGGCAAATAAGTACCGGATCTCAACAAATGTCGCAAGGCGCTTCTGAACAGGCTTCCTCTACAGAGGAAATTTCTTCATCGATGGAAGAAATGGTATCGAACATTCAACAAAATACAGAAAATGCGCAACAAACCCAGAAAATAGCTCTTATAGCAGTTGAAGGTATCAGAAAAGGCAGCAAATCTGTGTCGACTGCAGTTGAATCGATGAAAAATATAGCCTATAAAATAAAAATTATTAATGATATTGCTTTTCAGACTAATATTCTGGCACTTAATGCAGCCGTTGAAGCTGCCCGGGCTGGTGAACATGGAAAGGGATTTGCTGTTGTTGCCTCTGAAGTAAGGAAACTTGCTGAAAGAAGCAAAATTGCGGCAGACGAAATTGATGAACTTTCGAGGTCCGGAGTTGAGGTCTCTGTTGAGGCAGGAACCCAACTTACTGATGTTGTTCCCCAAATTGAAAAGACTGCTAATCTGGTGCAGGAAATTGCAGCGGCAAGTATTGAAATGAACTCGGGAGCTATGCAGGTTAACACTTCTATTCAACAATTAAGTATGGTTACTCAACAAAATGCAGCATCATCGGAAGAAATGGCAACCAGTTCTGAAGAATTATCATCACAGGCAGAAAAACTAAAAGAAATCATTTCTTTTTTCAGAACCGGCAATGAAGAAAATTTTAAATTCAAAGAAAAGAAAAAAACAATCACACAAACACACGTACAAATGCCATTGCCTCACCATTCCACCTTTAAAGTTGCTGATATGAAAATAGAAGACGATTTTGAAAATTTCTAGAAAAGCAGCAACGATTAAAATATGATTTTAATTCGGTAACTTGTAAATCTCAATTGATTTATAAGTTACAATCTTATTCTTCATGAAAGGTGTAAGAGAAAGATTTTTGTGCATGGTCGAATCGTTAAAAAGAAGGTACTTTGCTCCTAATGCAATTTTCTTTCTTATAATATTGCTGTCTTTCTCAACTCCATAATTTGTCCATCCTTTTCGATTTAAAAAATATAAAGTAATATTTATACTATTGTCCGATAAAACCAAAACTCTGTCATCTTTTTTGATATTAAATGAATCAAGATGGGTTGAAAGTTCACCAAAATCTTTAATATTTTTAACATAATATGCATTTTGCCAGCCTTCAGGAGCATACCTTCCGCTAATATTCTCCGATGCAAAAGAAATGTTGTAAAAAACACATACGATCAGCAATATCCTGAATAAGAATGATTGAAAGATAACTGGGAGATTTGTTTTTAATCCCTTAAAAAATGTTAATACTATCAGGGGAATAAAAATAGTTAGGTTAATTACATAATAATCGTGAAATTTTAATGCCTGAAAGAAGAACAAAGTGAACAATAAAAATCCGCAAAATGTTAGAATACACAATAACAATAAGTTTCTATTGACTTTCTTATAAAAGATAAGAGCAAGCAAAAACATTAAAACTACAGTAATCTGAGTCTCTCGCATAAAATAATCATGTTTTATGTGGTTATTAATACCATCCAGAGTATCTTTTATTTCTTGAAGTGGGATATCCCATATTGGAAGTATTCCAACTAAAAAGATACCCCCATTATACTCCGAGTTATAATTTTTTGCATAAAAATACCAGCTTACTATTGCGATACCAACAAGGATAAAAGGGAATACTTGTTTGAACGGGCGGGCAAATACTTTTCGATCAGGATTAATTTTAATGTTGAAAATCTCAAGAATATAAATTCCACCTATAGAAAAGAAAAGAAGCAAGGATGAAACCTTTAACAAACCAGCAAGCAGAAAGGAAAAAGCAAATAAATACAAATATCTG
>JAHEEB010001086.1 GCA_024640925.1 Bacteroidota bacterium
GGCTTCTTTAGAATTAACCGGAATAGATTGAGTTTTGCGGATATCTATTTCAGAAAAACTAGCATCTGAAACTCCTGTATTCAGCATTTTTGTTGTGCCAATTCCCAGAAATCCACCTTCTTTGGTAATTAATCCTTTTTCTTTCAGTTCTTTTACAGTACCAAGAGTATAATATGCTTTGTTATAATCATCAATCTCGGCAACCTGCTGGCTTATTACACTTTCTTGCTGTTGTTTTGTAGTTTCAAGAGAAGCAACCTGGGTGTTCAGGTTAGTAATTTCGTAGTTTTTCTTTTCAAGTTCTTGTGTAAGGCTAGCTACATCAGCATCACGTGCACTAATTGTATTGTTCAAATCGACCACTTGTTTTTCAAGCGCTGCAACTTTAACACCCGATTCTTTTAATCTTTTGTTCAGGCTGGCTAGCTTTTGTTTATTTTCTTCCAGCATTTTAGCCAGGTTCTGTACATCTTGAACTATTTGTTCTTTTCTGCTTTGAGTTATTTCTAAATCATTCGACTCGGTTGAGATAAGGTTCCTTTTTTCTTTAATAAATGCTAAGTCTTTCTCTATTTGGTTGAAAGTAAGCATCATTTCATTCATTAATGAATCTCTCTCATGTAACACAATACCAAGGGAATCCTTTGATATTTGGAGTTGGGAAATCTGATTATCTTTCTCAACGCTCGAACAAGCTGAAAATAACATAACAAGTACTCCGCATCCTGCAGCAGCTACTTTTGTGTAATTTAGTTTTAATTTCATGGTTCGTTTTTTTAGTTTTGTTAGTAGTTTTGCGTTGCCGGTGTTTTTAAAAGCGAGGGCCATCTGCCCTTGATAACCCTCACTTTCCAAGCCATTCCGTTAGTAGTTTTGTTTGACGTGCACTTATTTTAGTATGGCTTTTTTCTCAAATGAAAACATCAGCATCTTTTATTCCCATATTAATTAATTATTACCAGAAGGTTTAGAAGGTCTTGTTTTATCCTTCCAAAAGAACCAGTATTTTTTTTAATCCTTTTCAACATTTAATTATTCTTTGTCTCTTATTTTACCAATTCTGTGCCAAAGGCATTAATTCTATTCAACGTCCTAAATATCAGAACATACAAAAAGGAAATCCCATTCCAATTTATTCAAATTGAAAGCGATTTTCTCAAAATGAGAAAAAAAAAATAAAATGGATGGTGATTTTTCTAGCCCTTTTCCGACTTTAGCATCCGGTAAATAGTAGATAACCCGATATCGAGTTTTTGGGCTACAAGTTTGAGGTTGTTATCGTATTTTTTCAGATAAGCATCTACTATTCTTTTTTCATAATCGCGAAGGGTAAGTTCTTCGCTCATCACTTCATCAGCTGCGTCGGCAGAATGAAGCACAATATCATCTGTATCAATCTCATTGTGCGACGAAAGTGTAACTGCCAGTTCGATGATTGATTTTAACTCTCTCACATTCCCGGGGAAATTATAGTAAAGCAGTTTCTTTTGTGCTTCAACCGATAAAGATTTTAAGGGAAGCTTGTTCTCCTGACAGAAATGTTCAATAAATGATTTGGCAAGTATTAATACATCCTTTTCTCTTTCGCGCAAGGGTGGCAGATGAATGGGCAATCCAATAAGCCTGTAATACAAATCTTCTCTGAAATTTCCTTTCTTAACTTCGTCGAGAAGATTTTTATTGGTAGCAACGATTATACGACATTCTATCTTTATTGCTTTATTGCTTCCTATACGTATTATTTCTCTTTCCTGTAAAGCCCTGAGAAGTTTAGTCTGAAAGGCCGGATCCATCTCAGTTACCTCATCGAGAAAGAGAGTTCCTCCATTGGCTTCTTCAAACTTTCCGATTCTTCTATATGAAGCACTTGTAAATGCACCTTTTTCGTGACCGAATAGTTCGCTCTCAATCAATTCTGATGGTATAGCAGCTACATTTATTGGTATAAAAGGTTTTTCCTTTCGGTTAGAGTTATAATGTACAGCTTTTGCTACCAGCTCTTTGCCTGTTCCTGTTTCTCCTGTAATGGTTACAGTTATATTGGTTTTTACTGCTTTGCTTATAAGTTCATAAATTGCCCTTATGGCAGGACTGTTGCCAAGGATAGTATTCTGGAAGTCGTACT
>JAHEEB010001087.1 GCA_024640925.1 Bacteroidota bacterium
CATATGCAGCTGCGTGAGTGGCGATATTATTGTGTCCGAGATACCAGCGGATATCTTCGATTGGTATACCCTTTCTCTGTCCATTTCAGATGCCACCGTATCTGAAAGGTATATAGATAATATAAATTATTTAAGCCAGAGGAAGTATACACCATTTCAAAAATGGTAGTATGTGCCTATCTAATGTAAGAATACACAGATTGACTAATATTTAACTTTCTTTACTTAACTTGAGAGTTAAAAGTTCTCCTAATAAATCTTTCCATTTTTATGCGAATTAGCTATGCTGGTTCGCATGTTTTTATATATTTTCAAAATAATTATTGACTTCAAAACCAAAATGTGCGGCCGCTCTCGCGACTGATATGTTTTAGAGGTTGCGAGAGCGGCCCTTTGATTAGAACTATTTCCATTCAAAATCAAAGGAGGCACTCACTATGATTCACTTTATTGAGCAGAAACTTTCTGCATTCCATTCCTGTTTCTCCAGAACTGCAACCTACAAATGGTTTGTCATTATCATTGTAAGCATGATGGTCCGAACAGATTCCCTCGGCGTTACTTCTTTTATTCGGGCTCTTAGCCTGAATCCAAAAAAATATGAACCCTTACTCCATTTCTTTCGCTCATCTGCATTTTCTACATCAGCTCTCAAAAAAGGCTGGCACAATATCGTCTGTAACGATCCGAATCTGTATCGATTAAACGGTCGTGTTCTCATTCTTGGTGATGGCACTAAAGTCTCCAAAGAATCTCTCTTTATGCCGGGTGTGAAAAAACTTTATCAGGAATCCGAAAATTCCTCCAAACCACAGTATATTTTTGGTCACATGTACGGTGGAATTGGAGCAGTGATCGGTAACGAGTTGAAATCCTTTTCCATTCCTCTGGATATGAATATTCAGGATGGTCTTCGTGAAACAGCCGACTGGGCAAATGGAGATATCAGCGATTGCGCATCCCACGTCATCCAAATGATTCGTAACAGCCACGATATTGCCCATACCTTTGGGAGTTCCTACTTGGTTCTGGATCGGTATTTTCTTACCGTTCCAGCTCTCAAAGAACTTGATTCCCTGAATAAAAGCAGCAACTGCTTGGATATCATCACCCGGGCAAAGACAAGCTGTACGGCTTATGAACTGCCGACACTAAATGATACTCCTCAGCGTGGACGCCCTAGAAAAAGAGGTGACGCCATCAGACTAAACCAGCTCTTTACACAGCAGGCTGCTGATTTTAAGGAGGCAGAGGTAATGATGTATGGTAAAAAGCAGATGGTGCAGTACCTCTGCTTGGACCTTCTCTGGGGACTAAAGCTGTACAAAAAAGTTCGTTTTGTTCTTGTAAAATATAATCAGTGCACGGCCATCTTTGTGAGTACAGACCTTACCTTGAACCCTCTTTTCATTATAGAAGCTTATGCACACCGCTTCAAAATCGAGTGCATGTTCCGCGAATTCAAACAACAGATCCATGGTTTTGGTTATCACTTCTGGTCTTCCAAAACTCCTAAGATAAAAAAATATAAGAAAAAATCTGATCCAGACCAGTTATCACAGGTTACCGATGAGTCTCATAAGAAAGCAATTCTTCTGACTGTTGATGCAATCGAACGCTTTGTTCTCTGCGCTGGCATTGCTATGGGCATCGTGCAGATGATTGCGTTGGATCCGGTTATGACGAAGGGGATAAATAAGCACCGCTACCTGCGGACATCTTGCGACAACAAGGTGTCCGAGGCGACAGTGATGGAGTATCTGAGAAAAAACTTTTTTCGACTTCTATCATTGAACCCACATTCAGACCTAAATCGATATATTCTCAGCATCCAGGAACCGGATTTTGATGAATTAGTTGACAAAGTTCCCGCTTAAGACCACAAATTACAACATACAAGCCGGTTGCCAATATCATAATACTTCCTATAGGATGTCATTTCAATAAAATCTATTGAAATGGCTTAATTCTGATGACCAAATTTACTAAGATACTGTATGTGAACTTTTAACTCTCAAGTTATTTATACCATAATTATTTATTCGGGTACTTTACTGTCTGTTCGACCGCTGCGTAAACGGAATAATTAAAGCCCCGTATTCCATGATTTTTCTGGGTATCCT
>JAHEEB010000343.1 GCA_024640925.1 Bacteroidota bacterium
TCTTCATTATTCCCTAAATCAAGAATATTCGGTAAGTATCATTTGGGTTTTCTTGATAATGATAAAACACATTCTGTTGATATTCTTGCCGGGGCTTTTATGCTTCTGAGAAAAAGTCTTCTCGATGAAATTGGCCTTCTAGATGAAACATTCTTTATGTATGGCGAAGACATTGATTTGTCGTACCGAATAATAAAAGCCGGGTATAAAAATTATTATTTTTCCGACACAACAATTATCCATTATAAGGGCGAAAGTACAAAGAAAGGTACCATAAACTATGTAATGGTTTTTTACAAAGCCATGATCATTTTTGCCAAAAAACATTTTTCAGCCAAGAATGCATGGTTGTATTCCATTTTAATAAATATTGCAATTTATTTCCGAGCTGGGTTGGGAATATTTCGAAGAATTGGTACCCGGTTATTTATACCCATATCAGATTTCTTATTGATATATCTAGGTTTTTATTTTTTAGTTCCAAATTGGAGTTTTTACACTTTTGGAATAAGGAATTATTACCCTCCTGAGTTTTATCGTTTTGTTGTACCTGTTTATATCGTCTCATGGATGTTTTTTCTTTTCCTTACTGGAGGGTATGATAAAAGGCTTATTACTAATTCGTTAATAAAAGGTGTGTTTTTTGGCACTCTTTCATTGCTCATTGTATATGCACTCTTGCCCGAAGGATTTAGGTTTTCCAGAGCACTTCTGATTATGGGCAGCATCTGGGCACTTATTGTCGTTTTTCTGGTAAGGGTTCTTGCCATTTTAATCTTTCGAAAGAATTATCAGTTCAATGTTATACCTGCTAAAAAGAAAATAGTAATTGTTGGTTCAGAAGTCGAGGCAAACAGGGTGATTTCTATATTAAATGATTCACAGGTATCATACGAATATTCCGGAAGAGTGAACGTGGATGAAAGGGATATTTCTGGTGAAATAATTGGCAACCTTTCACAGATAGAGGAAATTATTAAAATTAATAAGATCGATGAATTGGTTTTTTGTTCACAGGATATCTCAGCCAATGAAATCATCGGAATCATGTTATCAATAAAAAATTTTTCTGCAGATTATAAAATTGCTCCTCCCGAAAGTATTTCCATTATTGGGAGTAATTCAATTAACACGGCTGGTGATTTATATGTTATCGACATCAATTCTTTAAACAAACCGATTAATAAAAGGAAAAAAAGGATGTTTGATATTGTTTTTGGCATAATACTCTTACTATTAAGTCCGGTTGTTATCTTCTTTATTGAAGAGAAAAGGGGATTTATTAAAAACTGTATAATGGTTTTATTTGGAAAATATTCATGGGTAGGGGTAGAATTAAATAAACAATTTAACCATTTGCATGGTGAAATCAGACTTGGTGTCTTAACCCCTGCCGATGGATTGAAAAGGAATTTTATTAATTCGGAAGTAATTCACAGAACCAGTATATTATATGCCAAAGATTATAAGGTTTATAACGACATTGTAATTACCTTAAGAGGGCTTCGATTACTTGGAAGAAGCAATAAAAAGAAATAGAAGGAAAAGAGACAAACATCGAGATGTTATTCTATCTCGGATATTGTCATCAGGATAGTATTATGTTATATTCACGAATAATTTAGTCCTCAGGAAATATAGGTTTAGTCAAATATTGTAATGTATTTGTTATTTCTATACACACAAATGTCTTACAGATATTTTTTTTATTTTTACATTTGTTAAAAACCAACCTTTTTATTTGATGAAAAAAAATTTTCTTGTCTCGCTGTTTTTTACAATAGCTTTATTTTTATTTTCGAAAGTTTGTGCGCAGGAAAATATTAATTCCCGCGAAATCTTTGTGGAAGCGGAATCCTATTTTTTATTTGAAGAATACAAAGATGCCCTGCCGCTTTATCAGAAGATTATACTGGCTGAACCAGATAATTATAATGTATTGTATAAAATTGGCATATGTTACCTAAACGATCCATACCAGGAAGAAAAGTCAATAAAGTATCTTTCCGAAGCATCAAAACATATCACAGATAACTACAAGACAAATAGTTACAAAGAAAAGCTTGCTCCACCTGAAGCTAATTTTTATTTAGGACAAGCCTTCAGGATTTCAGGGCAACTTGACAAAGCCATAGAATCATTTACCACTTTCAAACAAAATGTTAACCAGGATTTGTTTGATATAGATGTTGTTAACGATGAAATTGCATCTTGCGAGAAAGCTAAAAAAATGAAAAGTGATCCTGTATATTTCCACAAGGATAATATAGGAAGTAAAATAAATTCACGATTTGCTGATGATAATCCTGTTCTTTCTGGCGATGGTAAGACATTTGTTTTTAATCGATCTTTACAGTTTTACGACGCGGTTTTTATCTCAACCAAAGACAAATCAGGTAATTGGTCTGACCCTGTAAATCTTACACCCGATTTAGGTCTGGATGGAAGTTCATATGTGACAGGTATTTCATTTAATGGCGACGAAATTTTTGTATACAGGAGCGATAACTACGATGGCAACTTGTATTCAAGTAAACTATCAAACGGAAAGTGGCAAAAACTGAACAAACTTAATGACCAAATCAATACGAGATATTGGGAATCAAGAGCTTCGACATCTCCTGACGGAAAATTTCTTTATTTCACATCAAATAGAGAAGGAGGGTATGGAGGATTAGATATTTATAAAGCTCCAAGAATATCTGGAAATCAATGGGGAACACCAGTAAATTTAGGCCCCGTTGTTAATTCACCATATAACGAAGACGCTCCGATTATTTCGCCCGATGGCACAAAACTTTTCTTTACATCCCTTGGTCACAGAGGAATGGGAGGGTATGACTTATTTGTGTCTGAGAAGTTAGCAGATGGTACTTGGGCAAAACCAGTGAATATGGGATATCCGGTTAATACAACCGATGATGATTTATCCTTTTGCCCTGTAGCTTTTAATAATAATGCAACTGGGATATATTCTTCATACGATCCGAAATCAACAACCGGATTAAAAGATATTTATTGGGTTCAGGTATATAATCAAGCTCTTCCCCGATCATTTACTTTAAAAGGCAAGGTTAATACACCATCTCCCGATTTGCTGAAAAACAGCAACATAAAAATTTCGCTTGTTGATAATAATACCGGTAAGATTGTTCAGCAGGTTTCTACTGATGAGAGCGGTAATTTCACTCTTAAACCAACGCAGGGAAGTTACCAGTTGCTGGTTGAGGGCGATGGAATAAAACCCGTCAGTATTCCAGTAGAACTTTCTCTTACACAAGAAAACTCTTTAGTAGAGTTGCCAGTAATTAACACACAATCTGCATCTAAGGATCAGGAATCTCAGGTTATTCCAATATCTCAACTCCCTAAACTTGAAATTCCCGGCGGTAATTATATTATGGCCGATACTTCTCCGGTTACAATTAATTTACTTGTCGATAAGGGAAGTAATTTATCTATTGAGAATTATTATGGAGGGGAACTTAAAAGCAAAGAGGAATATCTAGTCTCAAAAGAAAAATTTGCTTATGTTTTTGCACCTCAACCTGGCGAGAATAGAATTCTTTTTACCGTTCGTGATAAAAATGGAAATACCAACCAAAAAGAGGTTACGGTCTATTATAAACCAAAACACGAAGAACCGGTAGCATCAGTGGAACCTAAAAAAGTAGTCACTTCATTATCCGATGCGGCACAAATTGCCAAGGGTAAGCTCAAAGATTATTTGCTTTCGCTCGATACTCTCAGCTATGATACATACCTCGATTTGTATAACATGTTGCTAAAAAATGCAGCAGCAAATGGTTATACACAGCAGGATATAAATGATTTATTTGCAATTTTACTTACCCAGCGTACAAAAAATGATTTCCTTTATTATGCTAAAAAGGTTGATAAGCTTGAACCGGTATGCTCAAATGATTCCATTATTCAATCATCAAATATTCCTCTGGCAATTGTTCAAAAGAACAAAATTGTATCTCCAGATGAGAAAACCACAATTAATTTAGGATTGATTGATGTTGTTCCGTTTAGCGGCAAGACGCCCAAAGAATTATCCTATATTTTATCTTTTGTTGACAAACCTTACACTGGACCAACAGATATTTCTCTTACAGCGAGTGAGCCAAAACTGGAATACCTTATTAAGGATGTTGGAGATACCAATGCTTCAACATCAATTGAACTTTCTTCTACAACTCAGGAACTCGATCAGTTTTACAACAATCTGTTAATGAGTACGGATAATGAATTTAAAAAGGTTTTACACAGCATAAATTTTGATTCAGTTGGTATCCATAATTCCATCGATTTAGTTAAACATTTGTTTAAACTATCAATGGATGGAAAAATCTCCGTTGAAAACCTTATCCGTAATCTTGAAAAAGCTCGTCAGGAAGAAAGAATGAACCTTAATATATTTAAGGATGCCCTGGCTGTTGCTGCAACGGGAGGACTTAAACTTAAGATCCAGGAAATTAGTATAGACAATGATAATATCTATCGGTTTACTGACATAATAGAACTGTTGCTTAGAAATTCACAGACAAGTGGTTATGGCAGAACAGAAGTTTATGACTTGTTGTTGGATATGATTGGAATTAAAAATGCTGAGGATTTTGCAAACGAAATGCAAAAATACGCCAGAGGCGATTTGAAAAAGATTCTTGGAGAGACCAATAAAAAACAATTCTCAACACCATTGGAGCTCATTCAATACCTGCTTTCTCAAACCGAGAATTTTGATTATACCGATTCCGACATTAACAACTTGCTATTAAGGATGTTGTTGGAAAAAGGCTTAGGCGAATGGCAAAACCTGGATAAATCAGCTGGTGGAGGATTTTTTAAGAATCATCAATTGCTTGCATATATTATTCTTGCTAATATTCTTCTCATACTGTTATTGATATTCTTATGGCGACGAAAAAAGAAAAAGCAACAGCAACAGAAACAAGAATGATATGAAACAAAAAGCCAACCTTAAGATCCTGCTTTTTTGTATTTCTTTTTGTCTGTTATCATTTAACGTAACGGCTCAAATTTGGCTTGAAGACGAAGCTATTTATAACGAAGCAGAAGATTTTATGGTTGGAGAAGAATATGAAGAAGCTTTACCTTTGTATCAACTACTTGAGAAAAAGGGAATTTCTAATTCAAATATAAGTTATAAAATCGGTGCATGTTTTCTGAATATCCTGGGGCAAAAGAGCAGGGCTATTCCTTATCTTGTATCGGCAAGTGAAAATGTTAGCCGGCAATTTACGGGTGATTTTAATGAAAAAAACGCACCTCTTCGGGCATATTTATTATTAGGTAAAGCTTATCGGATTAATTACGAATTTAATAAAGCCATTCAGTCCTTTGAGAAATTCAAGGAATTAAATGAAGGAACTGATTTTGAAAAACTGGCTGATTTTGAGATAAAATGCTGTTTGGTTGCTAAAACAATGATAGCAAACCCTTCAGGTTCTGTCACTGAATTAATTGCCGACCAAAGCGAATTTTCATTATATAACCCTGTCTGTATTTCTCCGTCGGACATTTATTTTATGGAGAAACGAAAATTTTATGATGCCATAAATCAGTCTTCTGTTTTTGAGGGAGCGGTTCAAACCCCTGAAAATATTACCCCTATTATTGGATCCGATGGTGATTATATAC
>JAHEEB010001088.1 GCA_024640925.1 Bacteroidota bacterium
TATCTCCTGATACAAAAATATCGGAAGAAAAAATCCTGGGATCGGAACTGGAAACGGTCATTGTTCCTAAAATATTAGAGATTATAGCTGTGTAATACCCGTTATCATTTCCGTAACATACCGGAGGAGTAATTATAGACTGGATGGAAATGGCGGGTGGAGCTTCCGGGATGATTGCCGTATCTACGAAAATACAATTTTTGCTATCCATAACATAAACAGGCTGTTTTCCAGATGAAAAGCCTTCTAAAATATTTGATGTTCCATAATATTCAGAACTATTTATCCGGCTATATGTATATGGGAATGTACTTCCAGTTGCACCTCCTGTTGCTGAAACGGTAATTTTGCCATCATTTGTACAATACATTGAAGGGGCTGTATCATCAGAGAAAGTCATTGACACAGCAGAATTATAATTTACAGGTATATTTGTTGTTTTTCCGTTTCCATAATTATCATACACAGTTACATAATAGCCATGAGGTTTGTATGATAACCCACTAATTTCATAAATTCCATTTACAAGACTTGCAGAAGGACTGATTGTATAAGCACCTATACCACCAGATAAATTGCTTAATGTAATCATTCCATCGCTTTGATTTCCTGAAATGCTTGTTGAGTTGCAGCTTATATTTGTTGTTTTATAAACAAATGAAATTGCATTGGGTTCTGCCAGTGTGGCTGTCAAAATATTTGAAGAACAAGAATCGGCATTTTTAACCTGAATGGAATGAGTTCCCTTAGGTAGATCTATATAAGAGCTATCACGATAATATAATCTTCTTTTAAAATAAATAGATGAAGTTAATGTTACTGTTTTGGTTATTTTTCCTGAAATGATTTTAATCGTAGAAGTTGTGCTGCTATCAATATAGAAATTAACTCTTCCGTTTCCTCCGTGGGTTAATATCTGAACCATTTTATGATTATTATCCTCAATATTATTGGTATATGACAGATTTTTAATTACAAACTGTGATACATAAGGAATATAGATTGTGCTTTTATAAGCACATGAAGTATTTAAACCCGTATCGCTTGCATGTTCAATAATTATTGAATCGGTTACTCCCTGTGGAAGGATGTTATAGTTTCCATTTGCATCGGGAGTATCATTGTCAATAGTATAATAACCATTAACAGGAGTTTTGTTTTTCGTTAAATAATTATAACCCTGGGCTCCATGATAGTTGCCTTTTATGGTAATAATATAATCCCCGGTTGTGGAGGAAGGAATTTTAATTGTAGGGGAACCTCCATAACAAGCAGAAGAAACCACTGAAATACGATCAGTTAACTCAAATACAGGAAAAACATATAAATAGTTTGTGCTGGTACTGGTTGAATATTCATCATTTAAGAGCAGTTTTCTCGTGCGGAACTTAATTGCTTGTCCATAATTAACATATGTACTTAAAAAATCCCAGGAGAAATCAATATTTCCTCCTAATGTATCTAGTGATACATTATATAGTGTTTGCCATTGATTGTTTTTATTATATATCTGTAATAGGTTTGAGACTTTGCCATTATTTCTGTATGGTAATGTTGTAACTCTTATACTGTATTCATCATCTGTGCAAGCAATATTTTTATTTTTTACAACATCTCCTTCACTATCAATAAATACAACTGTGTCTATTACTATTGGATTATCAACCTTTACCATAATTTTTCTATGGTATGTTCTTTCACATGTGCCATTTTCATTAGACAATTCAACCTCCGGTAAATAAACATAAGTTCCATGCGCATATTTTTTATAGTCATCTTTATTAGAAGAGTTATCATTAACCCCAATTTGAACAGCAGTTGAAAATCCGGTTGGTGTAAAGTTAACTGTCATTCCATCAGATAAATCTATTCCTTTGCCTGACCATACATAATTAAAAGCATTTTTATAGGTTTCACTTTCAATACACCTAGGCCAACCGTGGTTATATGAGACTTGATCTATTAGAACTGTACAATTAAAGTAATATTTGTTTTCCTCCTGAGCACGAACTATTATCGAGCTATAAAGAAGAGTAATAATTATGTAGAGCTTAATTATCTTCATTTACTATTATTTAACTTAATAAACATACAATCAATAGAATTACCTTATTTACTTCTA
>JAHEEB010001089.1 GCA_024640925.1 Bacteroidota bacterium
ATTGAGGCTGAAGCTGATGCTATTTCAGATGGTAAAGATGCTTTTGTTCCCGTTGTTATGCAACACATAGAGTATGCTGGAATACATTCCGGCGATTCAGCCTGTGTTATTCCTCCTGTTATCATTCCAAAAAACCATGAGAATACGATGAAGGAATACACCCGAAAAATTGCTATTGAGATGAATGTGGTAGGTTTAATGAATATCCAGTATGCAATTTTCGAGGATAAAGTCTACATTCTGGAAGCTAATCCACGCGCATCGCGCACAGTACCTTTGGTTTCAAAAGTATGTGACATTTCTATGGCTACCATTGCTACTCAATTACTTCTTGGTCAAAAACTGGCTGATTTTAACCTGAAAGAGAAGAAATTTAAACATTTTGGTGTAAAGGAAGCTGTATTTCCCTTCAACATGTTTCCGGATGTAGATCCATTACTTGGACCAGAGATGCGTTCCACAGGTGAGGTTCTGGGGCTGGCCGACAGTTTTGGTATGGCTTTTTTTAAATCTCAGGAAGCTACTCAGACAAGTTTGCCAGTTGAAGGAACTGTTTTAATAACTATTGCAGACAGAGATAAAGAACGAATTGTTGAAGTTGCTAAAAATTTCAGCGAAATGCATTTTAAAATCCTGTCTACTAGAGGTACAGTTAAGTTTTTGAAAGAACATGGTATTAAAGCCGAAATCATAAATAAAGTTCATGAAGGCAGACCTAACATTGTCGATGCAATTAAAAATGGCGAAATTAATCTTGTTATTAATACACCTGCCGGGAAAATGAGCGAGTACGATGATTCCTACATAAGAAAAAATGCCATTAAATATAAAGTGTTGTATATAACTACTACTTCAGCTGCTTTAGCTGCTACAAAAGGCATTAAAGACCGCAGGAGTGGGGAATATAAAGTAAAGTCTCTACAGGAATATCATTCCGAGATAAAATAATTCTTTGTCTCGAAATAACATTAAATCATGAGGAATCATGTCTTAAAGGCATATGACAATTTTAACCTTGTAAGGGTTAGATTTTTGTATTTCTAAGCTTTATTCATAATTAATATTTGTAATATTGACAATTATTAAATTTGAATAAAATATATTCCATTAATACTACTGATTTATAATACAAAACGCCATGAATATGAGATCGTTATATTTTGTTTTTATTGTTTGCCTTTGCCTGCAGACAGTTATAATTAAGGCACAGAATCAAGTTGATTTATCCATAGATTTTTCAAAAAAAGGAGTAGATATCAGTCCTACTCTCTATGGTATTTTCTTTGAAGATATAAATTTTGCTGCTGATGGTGGAATTTATGCCGAACTTATCAGGAATCGTTCTTATGAAGAGTCAACCAATTACTGGAGTTTAGAGGAAGAGAATGGATCCATTGGAAATATATCAATAGAAACTCAAAATTTATTAAATAGTGCACAATCGAAATGTTTAAAGTTAACTGCTGACTCCATTGGGGCAGAAGGTTTTGTCGGGGCTGTAAATACTGGATTTTGGGGTATTAATGTTGTGGATAAAACGCAGTATTCTCTCTCTTTTTATGCTAAATCGAATGAAGGATTTGATGGAGCAATTACAGTTTCGCTCATTAACAATGTTGGTTCTATTCAATATGCACAACAACGGATTTATGGACTGGGTACTGAATGGAAGAAATATACCTGTTCACTCATTGCCAATGGGACAAATCCAACAGCAAAATTTATGATAAGCATTAATGCTGCTGGCACTGTCTGGCTGGATATGGTTTCTCTTTTTCCTCCAACCTTTAATAACAGGCCAAATGGATTGAGAAAAGATCTTGCCAATAAAATTAAAAATTTGAATTCGACCTTTTTGCGTTTCCCTGGAGGTTGTTTTGTAGAAGGTGATTATATGGCCAATCGTTTTCAATGGAAGAAAAGTATAGGAAATATTGAAGACAGACCAGGTCATAATAACTTTTGGGGATATAGAACTACCGATGGATTGGGATATCATGAATTTTTGCAATTGGCTGAGGACATAGGGGCCGCATCGCTATTTGTTGCAAATGTTGGTATAGCACATAATGATTATGTTACATTTAATGCTATCGATGATCTTATTCAGGAAGCTCTCGAT